>JACIWP010000093.1 GCA_014360855.1 Anaerolineae bacterium | reverse complement strand
GCGCGTGCCGGCGATCCCTGGGCCAGCCCTGGTAGCAACGCGCCCGGGGTGGACCGCTCCGCCGCGACCTACGAAGTGCAGAGCCTGGAGGCAGAGCGCGTTTGGGTGCACTTCAACGTGACCGCGCCGGCCGGCACCTGGGTCCAGCACCCGGAACAGAACCACGGCCTCATCCTGCTGGGCGCCGGCCCAGTCGCCACCACCTTCACGTTCTACAGCTCCGATTTCTCCCAGGTAGGCTATCGGCCGCAGTTGTGCATCGCCCATCTGCCGGCGGCTCCTACCCCGACCCCCACGGAAACCTTCACACCGACGCCCACGGAGCCGCCGACCGCTACGCCGACGCCGACCGAGACGACCACCCCGACCATAACGGCGACGGCCACCCCATCGGCGACTGTCACGCCGGCGCCCACGGTTACCGCGACCGCCACGCCGGCGGCCGGCACCATTCGCGGCGTGGTCTGGCACGACTTGGACAGGGATGGTTCCAGGGAGGCCGGCGAGCCGGGGCTTCCTGGCACGACGTTGACCCTGAGAAATATGGCCTATCAGGTTGTGGACAGCTTCATCACGGACAGCAGTGGGCAGTATGAGTTCGCCGGCCTGCCGGCCGGCAACTACGTGCTCAGTGCCGCCTTCCCACCTGGCTTCCAGCCCAGCACCGCCGATAGTTGGATCGTGGCGGTGCTGGCCAACTGGACGGTGACCATTGACTTCGGGGCCTGGCTTTCGGGGACCATGACCCCCACGCCAACCCAGACCAGCACCCCCGAGGTGGTCCTGCCGGCGCGCTGCTACATCCCACTGCTGTGGAGGGAGTAGGGACCGGGAGAGGCCCTGTCCCCATCATTGACGTTCATCAGGTTCGCCCGTATAATGGCGTTGCCCTGACGGAGCCTGCCCAAGCTGGAAAGGAAGGGAAGAGAAATGCGCCTGCGTGTGGGAATCATGTTGCTGGTGGCGGGAGTGCTCATCTTGCTGGTGGCCGGCGGCGCCCAGGCCGGCCGCGCCATCCGCGACTATACGATGCCTTCCCTTCGGCCGCATGAAGCCCAGGATGTGGTCGAGGCGGTCACCCCGCCCCCCATTACCAATCCGGGCATCTACGTCTTTCTGGATACTACCCATCTGCGCCCCAGCGATTACCCCGGCGTCGTGGTGGGAGGCCACAACGCCTTCCAGTGGAAGCGCATCGAGACCTCCTACGGCTACTATGATTGGAGCCGCGTCGATACCTGGATCGAGCAGGAAGCGGCGCTGGGCAAACCCGTGGGGCTGGCCATCAACACCTATGAGGGGGTGAGCGGCGGAAACGTCTCCCCCTCCTGGATCCCCACCATCGTGTGTACGGATTATTATGGCAACCCGCACGCCATCCCCAATTACTGGTCCTCGGAATATCAGACCAACTTTCGCAATCTGATCATGGCCTTTGGGGCGCGCTATAACAACGACCCGCGCGTGGCGTGGGTGGAGGTGAGCACCGGCGCCTATGGGGAGAACCAGCCGGCGCCGGACTACTTCGACGCCTGCCTCATCTCCGCCGGCTACGGCGACCAGGGCGCCTGGGAACAGGTCGTCAAAAACATCATCACCTGGTACCGCCAGGCCTTCCCGAACAAGCCCCTCATGACCCAGCACTACCCGCGCTTCCGCAGTGACTCGGAGCGCGTGCACATCGCCGACTACGCCGCGACCCTCTACGTCGGCTTCAAGGGGGATGGCCTGATTCCCGATCGTGACAAAGCCCTGCGCCGCGACGATCCTTCTCATCCGCAGTACCGCTCCTTCCTGGACGACCCGGCGGTCAGCTACTCGGACACGGTGCCTATCGGTTTCGAGACCTACCGCTTTTACCTGCCGGATGACACCCTGCTGTATTGGGCGATCCTGAACGCCCTGGACAAGCACGCCGATTACCTGACGCTGGATGAGAACGTGCTGAAAGACGTCG
Organism: Anaerolineae bacterium; assembly: GCA_014360855.1. Taxonomy (NCBI): domain Bacteria; kingdom Bacillati; phylum Chloroflexota; class Anaerolineae; species Anaerolineae bacterium. Next base: position 8,898 of record JACIWP010000093.1, on the reverse strand, counting down.
CCGGCGGGACTTCCATCTGGCCCATCCTGCGCTTTGCCAATGCGCACCTGGGCAGGGACGTGCACGACACGCCGGATGTATGGGTGGCACTGCGCGAGAGCGGCTATACCTACTACCCGCAGTGGGGCAATTACCGCTTCTTCCTGGAGCAGGATAATGATGCGCCCGGCGGGCGCACGGTGCCGCTGACGTGGCGGCCGGCCGGCACCGGGCCGTACCAGATCCAAAATCCCAACGTGGAGGCCGGCCAATCCTTCCTGGGCACCACGAAAGAGGGCTGGATCTGCCGGCGCACCGACCAGGCCTCCGGCAATCCCTTCATGTACTTCGACGTGGATGACCGCTACCTCTTCGGCGGCTCCAACGTGGTCTCCGTGACGGTGACCTATTTCGACCGCGGCACCGATACCTGGACGCTGGAATATGACTCGGCTGACGGGATTACGAAGAGCGCCGGCACCGTCACCAAGACCAACTCCAACACCTGGAAGACCCAGACCTTTACCCTGGAGGACGCCCATTTCGCTAACCGCCAGCCGGCCGGCAACGATTTTCGCATCAACAGCAACGGCGACGGCGATGAAATCGTCCATTTCGTCATCCTGAAGCGGCTGACCGAACCGACTCCCACACCCACAGCAACCAGCACTTCGACGCCGACCGGCACGCCGCCGACCCCCACGCCGACGCCGACCATCACCAATACGCCCACACCGACCCCCATCCCCACCACCGTCTGCTTCCGCCAGGGAGATGGGGGATACGCCGGCAGCATTGACGCCAATATCTCCGGCTATACCCCCGACCTGAACGACGGCAGTGGCAATTTCATCCGCCTGAAATCGGACGGGGCGATCGCCAGCCTGCTGAAGTTCGACGTCTCCAGCATCCCGTCAGACCGCTATGTGGTGGACGCCCGGCTGTCCGTGTATGCCAGCCAGCGCGATAAACCCTATCCCGTCTATGTCTCCTCGTATCAAGTGCTGAAAGAGTGGGTGGAGAGCGAGGTGACATGGCGGATCGCCCGCACGGGAGTGCCCTGGTCGGTGCCGGGATGTAACGGCATCGGCACGGACCGGCTGGGCACCAGCACCGACACGCGCCTGCTGGACGGCGAGGGCATCTGGGTGGAATTTAACGTCACCGATATGGCGCGGGACTGGGTGGCCCATCCCGAAAATAACCACGGCCTGATCCTGATCGCTACCGGGCCGGTCACCCTGCAGTACAACCTGCTCAGCTCGGAATTCTGGACCACCAGCTTCCGGCCCCGCCTGTGCGTGTCGTACTTGCCTCCGCCGCCGACGGCTACCCCGACGGCGACGCCCACGGCTACCGCGACCCATACGCCGACCGGCACCCCGACGCACACGCCTACGCCGTCGGTGACGCCGACGCCCAGCGCCACGGCCACGGCCACAGCGACGGCTACCTCCACGCCGACCGCTACCCCCACGCCGACCACCGGCATCATCGCCGGCACCGTCTGGAACGACTTGAACGGCAACGGCATCAAAGATGAAGGCGAACCCGGCCTCCCCGGCGCCACCGTCACCCTCAAGGACCGCTTTGGCACCGTCCTGCAAACCTGGGTGACGGCCTCCAACGGTCTGTACCGCTTCTCCGGCCTGAACCCAGGGATCTATATTGTCACGGAGACCAACCCGCCCGGCTTCCAGTCCACCACCCTGGATGAGTGGTGGGTGACCGTCATTGCCAACTGGACGGTGACGGTCAACTTCGGCGACTGGATACCCGCGCCGACAGCCACACCTACCCGTACACCGACCAGCACGCCCACCATCACACCCACGCCCACGGTCTCGCCGACGCCGACCATCACCGGCACGCCGACCCGGACGCCGACCATCACCCCGACGGGCACGCACACGCTGACGCCGACGCCGACGGTAACCGGCACACAGGTCCCTACGGCCACGCCGACGCGCACGCCTCTGCCGCCGGGCATGCTGGACCTGAGCGGAGCGGTGCCGGCCGCCTGCGGGGTTTCGTACGCCGGCGACACGCGCGGCGCGCCGGCACGCGTGGACACCTACTCCTGCATCCCAAGCTGGCCGGAAGCCGGCCCGGAGCAGGTCTATATCCTCACCACAAGCGTCACCCAGGATATCACCGTGACACTATCTTACGTGGCGCCCACCGAAGTGGATGTCTTCATGCTGGACGCGCCCTACGGCACCAACTGCGTGGATGGCGGGTTCGGGGATACCTTTGCGGTCCTGCGGAACGCCCCGCCTAAGACGTACTATATCGTGGTGGATACGTTCAGCGGCTTCGGGACGCCGGCCCCCGGCCCATACCTCCTCAACATTACCTGCCCGGCCGGCCCGTTCCCCACGCCCACGCCGACCCACACCGCGACGGCCACACCCACGCCTACCGCCACGCCGGGGAACGTGCTCCTGCCGCTCATCATCCGGCTCTATCCCATCCCGACGCCAACGCCGACCGTCACCCATACCTTCACCCCTTCGCCGACACCCACGCTGGCGGCCACCCCCATCCCCACCACGGTGGTCCTCCAGCAGGGCGGCGGGGGATACAGCGGGACGCTCGACACATGGATCAGCACCTGGGACGGCACCGCCAATTATGAGGGCCAGCCCTTGCTGACCTTCCGCGGTGGGGACCGCGACCGCATGTCCATGCTCTTGCGCTTTGATGTCAGCGCCATCCCGGCGGACGCCCATATCGTGGAGGCGCGGTTGGACCTGTTCGCCACGGATGTGTTCAACCCCGCCGGCACCTGGGCCGGCAGTTACGCCGTGCGGCGCGAGTGGGTGCCGGGAGAGGTATCCTGGCTCTACGCCCGCAGCGGTGTCATGTGGGGCGACGGCGGCTGTAACCTGCCCCCGGAGGACCGCGATGCCGATCCCACGGACCTGGTCTTTATCGAGGGGGAAAACACCTGGTTCTCCTGGGATATCACCAGCATGGTGCAGGAGTGGGTGGCCGGCACCAAGCCCAACTACGGCCTGATCATCCGCTGTCCTGGCACACCAGTGAGCGCCAACGTCCAGCACGACTTCATGGCCTCGGAGGGCTCTCCGGTCGAACTGCGGCCGAAGCTGACCATACGCTACTGGACAGTGCCCTGATCCCAACGCCCGACATGGGCATACATGAACAAATTGTCATACAGCGCGTCAGGTGTTTTCATTGTATTTTCACCTGGCGCGCGTATACTGTAATCGGACTGGAAAAGCGGGATCAGGAGATTCTCATGCTGGGCCAACGCGTTCAAGCTACATTGTGGAACCGAGGTGCGATGATGGCAGTGGAACAATCCCGGCTGGTGGCGCCGGCTTTTCCAACCAGACGCGCTACCGTCTCCCTGCAGACCTATGAGATGGCCAAGCGCCTGCTGGATGTGCTGGTTGCCGGCATTGCATTGATCCTCTTCGCCCCACTCATGCTGGTGATCGCGGTGGCGATCAAGCTGGACTCGCCCGGGCCGGCCATCTTCGTCCAGCAGCGTGTCGGCCGGCACGGCCGCATCTTCAATTTCTACAAATTCCGCTCCATGCGGGTGGACCCGGATAACGACCGTGCCCACCGCCGCTTCGCCGAGGCCTATATCAACGGCGAGAGCCTGGAAGACCTGATACAAAGGGATGCGCCCATCTATAAGCCCAATAACGGCAACAACGTCACCCGCGTGGGCAAGTTCCTGCGGGCGACCAGCCTGGACGAACTGCCCCAGTTGTTCAACGTGCTGAAAGGGGACATGTCCCTGGTTGGCCCCCGCCCTTCCATTTACTATGAGGTGGATTTGTACAAAGAGTGGCACCGCCGGCGGCTGGATGTCCTGCCCGGCATCACCGGGTACGCCCAGATTAACGGCCGCAGCAGCCTGCGCTTTGACGAGATCGTCCGGCTGGACATCGAGTACATTGAGAAGCGCTCTTTCTGGTTGGATATCAGCATCTTACTGCGCACCATTCCCGTCGTGCTGTCCACCCGCAGCGCCCGGTAACCTTTCCGCCTTCGCTCCAGCAGGGCAGAGGTGGGGGCAGGATTAAACCTGCCCCCATTCTCTTTTCCGCGCCGGCCGGCGGATTTAATATTGAAAAGCGTTCCCTCGGGCGTAATCCCCTGTACTTCGCCCGCACGCTGTGTTATAATGAACTCTGACGGAAGAACGTACGGCGCGAAACCCTTGCATGGGAGGAATGCGATCCATGGTCGAACGCACGAGGGTGGTCAGCGTCAAACAATGGGACGAGGTTCCGAGCCAGCCGGCAAAGGCCGCTTCGAGTGACCGTTTTGACCTCGATTGGGAACTGCAGAGACTGTTGGGCGAAGAACTGCTGGCGATGGAGCCGGAGGAGCGGACGCCGGCCCCTTCCCCCGCCGCGGCTTCGCCCGCCGCGAACCCCTCTCAGCCTGGGGCAGTGCCGGCCGCCGCGGTAGCCGGCGCCACCGCCGCCCCATCCTCACCCGCCACTGCCCGGGTCGAGGTGACCAAGGGAGCGGAGCCGGCCGCGGCCGCGGAGCCTGCGTTCACAGCCCCCTCCGCGCCGGCCATGGACGCACAGCTCCAGGCCCGCCTGCAGTCCCTGACCAAGGATATTGACGCCCTGTACCAGCAGATGACGCGGGAAGTGGGGGCGCGGTCGGACACGCTGGAGGATGTGGCCAGCCTGCTTCAGCAGGCACGCGCCGCCTTACTGCGGGGGCCGGATGGCTTCACGGAGGCGGAAAAGCTGACCATGCAGGCACAGGGGTTACTGCGGCGCAAGGAAGAGAGCCGGCGGTGGGCCGCCACCTACGGCACCATCATCCTCGGCTATGAGTTCCTGTTCTTCATCGCCTTCGTCCTGGTGCTGGCCTTCGACCGGCCGCTGGCCGTCTGGGTCGGCAATTTGACCCGTGTCACCGAAGCGCTGAACATGCGCGATATCCTGCCCTTCTGGGACACCATGATCTGGGGCGGTATCGGCGGCGTCGTCGGGGCATTGTACAGCCTGTATTGGCACGTGGCGGAACAGCAGGACTTCGACCGCCAGTACAACATGTGGTACGTGGTCCAGCCCATTATGGGGGCAATGCTGGGTGCCTTCATATACCTTATTGTCGTCAGCGGCATGCTGGCCATGAGCATCAATATCCAGACGGTTTCGTCGAGCTGGTTCCCCTCGGCACTGGCCTGTTTGTGCGGCTTTCGGCAGAAATTCATCCTGGAACTGCTGGACAAACTGGTGGAGGTCATCGGCCTACGGCCGATCTTGACCAAGGTTGGCAATAAAGGGGAATAAGCAGAAGAGGTCCGAAATACTTAACGGCTCATGAGGCCGGCGGATTTGCTCCGCCGGCCTCTTCGCGTCCGCACGCGCTATGGGATGCGCACCCGTTCGATGCGCGCCCCCAGCGCCCGCAGTTTCTCATCCACCCGCTCATACCCGCGGTCGATTTGGCCGATGTTGCGGATGACGCTCTGCCCGCGGGCGCACAGGCTGGCGATGAGCAGGGCCATGCCGGCCCGAATGTCCGGGCTTTCCAACTGCTCGCCGTGCAGTCGCGTCGGCCCCACCACCACCGCCCGATGCGGGTCGCAGAGGATGATCTGCGCCCCCATGGCGATGAGCTTGTCCACGAAAAAGAGCCGGCTCTCGAACATCTTCTCGTGAATAAGGACCGTGCCCTTGCTCTGGGTGGCCACCACGACGGCGATGCTCATCAGATCCGCCGGGAAGTTGGGCCATGGGGCATCGTCAATTTTGGGCACGGCGCCGTCCACATCGCAGACGACCTCGAGGGGCTGATCCGCCGGCACAAAGATGTCCTGGCCGCGGATCTCGACCTCGACCCCCAGCCGGCGGAACTTGAGCAGGATCATGCGCATGAACTCCGGGCCGGCATCCTGTATCAGGATCTCACTGCGCGTCACCGCCGCCAGGCCGATAAAGCTCCCCGTCTCGATGTAATCCGGGGAGATGCGGTAGCGCGTGCCGTGCAAGCGGTCCACGCCATGAACGATGAGGGTATTGGAGCCAATGCCCTCGATCTGCGCTCCCATGGCGTTGAGGAAATGTGCCAGGTCCTGGATGTGCGGCTCGCAGGCGGCATTGCGGATAATGGTAGTGCCCTTCGCCAGCACCGCCGCCATGAGGGCGTTCTCTGTGGCGGTGACGCTGGCCTCGTCCAGGAGGATGTCCTGGCCGGCGAGCTTGTGGGCGCGCATGGAGTATCCGCCGTCCACCTCCACCTCTGCCCCCAGGGCTTTGAGGGCCAGGAAATGGGTGTCCACGCGCCGCCGGCCAATGACGTCGCCGCCCGGCAGGGGGAGGTCCACCTGGCCACAGCGGGCCAGCATGGGGCCGGCCAGCAGGATGGAGGCGCGGATCTGCCGGCAAAGCTCCGGCGAGAGCTCCGCCTTGCGCACCTCCCTGGCGCGCACCGCGACCATGCCGTCACCGATCCAGCGGACCTCCGCTCCCAGGTCGGAGATGAGCTGTATCATCGTCCGCACATCCAGGATGTTGGGCATGTTCTCGAGGATGACTTCCTCATCGGTGAGCAGGCTGGCCGCCAGGAGCGGCAGGGCGGCGTTCTTATTCCCGCTGATGCGGACCGTACCCTTCAGAGGATACCCACCTTCGATGACGAACTGTTCCATGGGATATCAACCTTTCCCTAGCGATGTTCTGATGATGGGATGATGCGAAACTCCACCGGGTCGCCGGCATGGGCGCCGAAGCGGGCCGCGGCGTTCCCTTCCCGCACGGCGATCTCCACGAACCCACTGGAACCCGCCAGGAGCAGAGGCGTTCCGGGCGCGACCGCGGCATAGGTGGGGTGCAGGCCGCGGATGTGGTGGCCGCCCAGTTGGGCGGAGAGCGCCGGCCCCCACGAAGCCGCCGGCCGGCCCGCCAGAGGATACTCGGCCGGCAGATTGGTCACGCAGTTGCCGAAGCGATCAATATATACCAGGCATGCCTGACAGCGTGCCTCGTCCAGCCGGCGGACCTGGGGGAACGGCACTGCCACCGGGTCGGTGATGGCCGGCCCGAATTCATGCAGGGGGACGCCGGCGGCCAGGTGCGCGGCGGCGGGGGCGAAAATATCCCTGCCGTGAAAGGTCCGGCTGATCTCCGGACGCCAGAAGCGGCGTTCCGTCAGGTGCACCGCCTGCCATTCCTCCTCCTGTCCCAGCACATATCCCAGCACGCCGTTATCCGGCGCGACGAAGCGGCCATGTCGGGTCTGCACGGCGATGGGCCGGCGTTCCGTCCCCACCCCAGGGTCCACCACGACCAGGTGGATGGTGTCCGGCGGAAAGAAGCGGTAGGTGCTCCAAAGGACATAGGCGGCTGAGGGGATATCCTGGGGCGGGATGTCATGGGAGATGTCCACCAGGGAGACGTGGGGGGCGATGCCCAGGATAACCCCTTTCATCGCTCCCACATAGCCATCGCGTTCCCCGAAATCAGTGAGCAGGGTGATGATCGGCACAGGCTGGTCCTCTGAGCCGGAAAGATTTATGCCGCCGGCGTGCCGGCAGTGTACACCTCCGGGTTCGCGCAGTATGGGAGGCGCTCGCCGCGCAGGCCGGCCAGCAGGTTTTCCGCCGCCATACGGGCCATTTTGCCGCGCGTGACCACGCTGGCGCTTCCAATATGCGGCACGACGATGAGATTGTCAAGCTGGAGCAGTGGGCTGTCCGCCGGCAGAGGCTCTGGCTCGGTGACATCCAGTGCCGCGGCGAAAATGCGGCGCTCCTTCAACGCCCGGTACAGCGCCTCCGGGTCCACAATGGGGCCGCGCGCCGTGTTGACCAACACGGCAGTAGGCTTCATCAGGGCGAAGGCCCGGTCATCAATCATGTGGCGCGTCTGCGGCGTGAGCGGGACATGGATGGTGATGAAGTCCGATTCCCGCAGGAGCGTTTCCAGGTCCACACATTGGGCGCCCAGCTCCTGCGCGGCGGGGTCCTCCCGACAGTACGGGTCGTAATACAGGATGCGCATGTGAAATCCGCCGGCGCGGCGGGCCACCGCCTTGCCGATGCGCCCGAAACCGATGATGCCGAGGGTGGCGCCGGCCACATCCTGTCCGAGCAGGAGCATCGGCCCCCAGGTTTTCCACAGGCCGGCCTGCACATAGCGCACCCCCTCGACGATGCGGCGCGCCGCCGCCAGCATGAGGGCGAAGGCCAGGTCCGCCGTCGTCTCGGTCAGAACGCCCGGCGTATGGCCGACGGGGATCCGGCGGCGGGTTGCCTCGGCCAGGTCAATGTTGTCCACGCCGACGGCGAAGTTGCTGATGACACGCAGTTGCGGGCCGGCGGCATCCATCACCTCGGCGTCAATGGTATCGGTAAGGAGGGAAAGGATACCGTCGACGCCGCGCACCCGTTCGAGGAGTTCCGCGCGGGTGGGCGGCAATTGGGCCGGCCAGATGTCCGCATCGCACGATTCCCGGATGAGCGCCAGTCCTTCGTCCGGAATCACGCGAGCCACAAATACTTTGGGCTTTCCCATCGGTCATCCTCCTTTCCAACAGCTTCTATAGGACAGCCTCCTTTCCAGCATCATCTGTGCGGCGGCAGATGGCGATGGGTGCCGTCGCAGAAAGGCTTGCGCGCCGATTGGCCACAGCGGCACAGCAAGTAGGTCTCTGGGACGGGGATATCCTCGTCCTTGCGCCAGGTCAGCGGTTCCCCGTATTCCGAGACGATCTGCGTCTTGCGGCAGAGGGGCACCCCGCCCACTACTTTATATGGGCCGTCCGGCAGTACAATAATTTTCCTCTCGCTGGGTGATGGCATAGTCTGACCTCGAGATAATGACACCTGGGCAAATGATACGCATCGCCAACTGCCAATCCACCGTAATTATACTCATACAAGGGCGGGTATCAAGCGTGATGTTTTGG
>JACIWP010000092.1 GCA_014360855.1 Anaerolineae bacterium | reverse complement strand
TGCGGGATTCTGGGGATTCGGAGGGATATCGTGCGGACGCTTAACCTGCGCATCTTACGCGGCGGCCCTGGCCGGCCGGCGGCCTACCAGACCTATCAGGTCTCCGTGGATGAGCATTTGAACATCCTGGATGCCGTGCAGAAGGTCTGGGCCACCCAGGACCCGACCCTGCTGTTCCGACACGCCTGCCATCACGCCTCTTGCGGGTTATGCGGCGTGCGCGTCAACGGGCGCGAACGGCTGATGTGCCTGACGCCGGTCGCGGAGTTTCCGGAAGGTGCCACGGTGACGCTGGAGCCCCTGCGGAACTTCCCCTGGGTGGGCGACCTGGTGGTGGATGTGAAGCCGCTGATGGATCGCATGGCGGCCATCCAGGCACCCTATGTGCGGCGGGACGAACTGACCGCCGGCGAGGAAGAGGGCACCCGCTTCGAGGACTGCATCGAATGCGGGCTGTGCATGTCCGCCTGTCCCGTGGTGGGAAGCGACAGCGCGTACCTGGGGCCGTCGCCGCTGGCGATGATCAAGCGCCTGTTGGAAGAGCCGCGCGGCCGGGATATCCAGTCCCTGTGCGCGCTGGCCGGCGATGCCCACGGCGCTTGGCGCTGTCACTCGGTGATGGAGTGTGTGGAAGTGTGCCCCTCGAACGTGGACCCCTCGCAGGCCATCGGATGGCTGAGGCGCTATCTGATCCTGCGCGGCCGGCGCCAGCTCGCCGGCGTCGAAAGGAGGTAACAGCTCCATGGATCGGACATTGTCCTCCCTTCCCCTTTCGGAGCATGTGGCCCGGGCGTCCTGGTGGCGGCGCGCCGCGGCGTGGGTGGACCTGCACGGCCGGCGCGAGGGCTGGCTGGCCTTCATCCTCATGCGGGTGACCGGCATCGGGCTGGTGTTCTACCTGTTCCTGCACCTGACGGTGCTCAGCACGCTGGCGCGCGGCGCACAGGCCTGGGACGCGTTCATCGCCCTGGCGCATTCGCCGCTCTTTGTGGCCTTCGATGCAGTGCTCATCTTCGGCATGCTGTACCACGGGCTGAACGGCCTGCGGGTCATCCTGCTGGGCCTGGGCGTGGGGAGCCGGCGGCAGGCCGTGCTCTTCTGGGGCGCCTTTGTGCTTTCCATTGTGCTCACCGCGGTAGCCGTGCGCATGATTCTAATGATGGGTTGAGGGCACAGCGATGTGGATATGGCAGGCACTCTCGGGGATACTGCTGACCGTTCTGCTGGTGGTGCATATGGTCGCCAACCATTTTGTGGTGGAGGGCGGCTTGCGCACCTATGAGGATGTGATACACTACCTCTCAAATCCGTTCATCTTCGCGCTGGAGACGGCCTTTCTCATTGTGGTGACCTCCCATGCATTGATGGGAGTGCGGGCCATTATCCTGGACCTGGGGATTTCGCCGGCGGCGGACCGCCGGCTGAAGGCTGTTTTGGTCGCGCTGGGTGCCATCATCGTCGTATATGCGGTCTGGCTGACCGGCAGTGCGGTATTGCGCGCCTGATGCCGGCCCCTTGCGCTCATACAATAGAAAGGATGACAGGCTGTGGAAGCCAATTACGCTCCCCTGCAAACGCCCCAGTTTCGCGTGCTGTCCGATGCGCAGATCGAGAGATTGTATCGTGCGACGCTGGAATGCCTCTCCCGCACCGGCGTGAACGTCCTGAATGAAGAAGCTCGGCATCTGTTGGCAAAAGCCGGCGCCGACGTGGATGGGGTGCGGGTGCGCATCCCACCGCATATCATCCAGGATGCCATCGCTTCCACGCCGCGCGGCTTTACCATCTGGGGGCGCGACGGCCGGCATGCCTTGCATGTCGTCCCGGATAAGGTGTACTACGGGCCTGGACCGACCTGCACGTACTTCATCGATCCGTTTACCGGGGAGCGCCGGCATACCCGCCGCGGCGACCCGGGCATGACCGCGCGGGTCTGTGATGCCCTGCCCAACATTGACTACGTCATGTCCCTGGGCCTGATCAGCGATGTCACCCCGACCCTGGCCTCGGTCTATGAGTACGCCGAGATGATCGCCAACACCACCAAACCCGTCCTGCCGTGGGCCTTTCAGGTGGATCAGGTCAAGGACCTCTATGCGATGGCGCTGGCGGTGACTGGCAGTGCCGAGGCCTTCCGCCGGCGGCCGCTGTTCGGCTTCTTCTCCACCTGGCAGTCGCCGCTCATCCATACCGACCATGACCTGGAGAACGTCTTCTGGGCCATGGAGCATGACATCCCCGTGATTTACATCGGCGGGGGGACGGCCGGCAGTACGGGTCCGGTGACCGGCGCCGGCCTGATCGTCTCGTACCTGGCTGGAGCACTGAGCGGGCTGGCCATCCTGCAGTTGAAGAAGCGGGGCGCGCCGGTGTGCATCGGCGGGGTGCCGGAGCCGATGGATCTGCGCACGGGCCGGCCGGCGTACGGCGGGCCGGAGATGAGCCTGTACAGCGCCGCCATGTCCGACATCTCCCGCTACCTGGGCCTGCCCTTCATGGGTACCGCCGGCGCCTCCGAGGCCAAGGTCGTGGATCAGCAGGCGGCCATCGAGAGCACCTTCCAGGTCCTCCTTTCGGCGCTGAGCGGCGCCACCCTCGTACATGATGTGGGTTTCCTGGACTGCGCGGACATCGGCTCGCTGGAAATGCTGGTGATGAACGATGAGATCATCGCCATGACCCGCCGCATTATGCGCGGCATCGAGGTGACGGACGAGACCATCATGCTGGACCTGATTGACCAGGTCGGGCCGGGCGGGGAGTTCATGTCGACGATGGAGACGGCGCGGCTGTGCCGCACCGAGATATGGACGCCGACGCTGATGGACCGCGACCCCTGGGTGAACTGGGAGGCCGCCGGCAGTCTCACCATGCTGGACCGCATCCGGCGCAAACTGCACCGCATCCTGGAGTCGCATACGCCGGCGCCCCTGCCGGACGGCGCGGCCGAACGGATTCAGCAAATCCTGGAAGCGGCGGAAGAACGCGAGCGCTCGCGCGCAAAATGATGCCCTCCGTAGCGTGGGCAGAAGGATGATAACGTGCCGGAATGGGTGATTGAAACCCACAACCTCACCAGGCATTTTGGCGCGCTGGTGGCGGTGCACGACCTGAACTTGCAGATTGCCCGCGGGGAAGTGTTCGGCTTCCTGGGGCCGAACGGCGCCGGCAAGACCACCACCGTCCGCCTGCTGAACGGTGTCCTCAATCCTACCGCCGGCGAAATCCGGGTGCTGGGGATGGACCCCATCGCACAGGGGCCGGCGGTGCGCCGGCGCACCGGCGTGCTGACCGAATCGCCGGCGCTCTACGAGCCGCTGAGCGCCCGCGACAATCTCCTCATCTTCGGCGAGCTGTACGATGTGCCGGCCAATGTCCTGCGCCGGCGGGTGGATGAACTGCTGGAGATGTTCGAGCTGACGGCGCGGGCGGACGACAAAGTGGCCGGCTACAGCAAGGGCATGAAACAGCGCCTGGCGCTGGCGCGCGCCCTCATCCATGCGCCCGAGATCCTGTTCCTCGATGAGCCGACCGCCGGCCTGGACCCCGAGGCGGCGCGGCAGGTCACCGAGCTGATCGAGCATCTGAGCCAGGAGGAGGGGCGCACCATTTTTCTTTGCACCCACAACCTGGTGGAGGCCGAGCGGTTGTGCGACCGGGTGGGGGTCGTCAACCGCGGGGAGCTGATCGCCGTCGGCACCCCGGAGGAGCTGGCGCGGCGCATCTGGCATGGGCACGGCATCGTCGTGCGGCTGGGCCGGCCGCTCTCCGCCGAGACGCTGGCATCCCTGAAGCGGCTGGAAGGGGTGGCGCAGGTGGAGGTGGAGAACAGCGACCTGCACGTCCTGCTGGACCAGGAGCACCGCACGCCGGCGGTGGTGCGGGCGCTGGTGGAGGCCGGCGCGGAGATTTACGCCGTCCGACCGCGCGAGCATTCCCTGGAGGACATCTATTTCCAGCTTCAGGCCAATGCCCGAGGAGGGAGCGCATGAATACCCGTGCCGTGCGCGCCGTTGCCCGTAAGGATTTGCGCATTGCCCTGCGCAATAAAGGGGTGGTCCTGCCCATCATCATTGTGCCGCTGATGATGATGATTTTGATGCCGGCGCTGATGATATTCCTGCCCATTTACCTGGAGCCGATGGAGACCGGCGAGGAACTGCGGCGGGAGATGGGGGCGTTTTTCGCCAACATGCCGGCGGAGCTGTACAACCTGTTTGCCGGCCTGAACGACCAGCAAACCTGGGTGGTGGTCGCGTCCATGTTCATGTTCGCCCCGTTCTTCCTCATTATCCCGGTGATGGTCTCCAGCGTCATCGGGGCGGACAGCTTCGCCGGCGAGAAGGAGCGCAAGACGCTGGAAGCCCTGCTGTACACCCCCATCACTTCGGCGGAGCTGTTCATCGGCAAGGTGCTGGCCGCCTTCCTGCCGGCGATGGTTGTCTCCTGGGCATGCTTTGTGCTGTACACCGTGGTGGTGAACGTCGCCGGCCTGATGGTGCTGGGGCGCATGTTTTTCCCCAACCTGGCCTGGATCGTGCTGATCCTGTGGGTGGTGCCGGCGGCCGCCGCCCTCGGCATCGGGGTGATCGTCCTGGTCTCCGCCAAAGCGAAGAGCTTTCAGGACGCCTATCAGATGAGCGGGCTGGTGGTGATCCCCATCATCCTGCTGTTGTTCGGACAGATGGGGGGCATCCTGTATTTCAGCACCCCCACGGTGGCGCTGATCGGCCTGGTGATATGGGCAGTGGATGCGGCGCTCTTGACGATCGCGGTGCGCACGTTCGGGCGGGGCGAGATCATCGCCCGGCTGTGAGCGCCGGCCTCAGCCGCATGCCCCCATGCGCGTCAACCGCTTCCTTGATACATTGCATGATACTGTGCACTGAACCGCGCTCGAAGCACAGCCGGCTCCAGCCCAGGCGCTGAAGCTCGGACGCGATATCCGCCGGCGCATAGGCCGGCAGTGCTTCGCGGTATCCCCGTCCTGCCGCCTCTTCCTGCTCGATGTCTACCGCTACGCCGCCGTGTTCGCACGGGACCACGAAGTCGAAGACTGCGTCGGGCAGTCCCTCGATGCCGGCGTCCATCTCGGCGTGGAAGCCCTGCCGGTTCAGCTCGACCCAGAGACGCTCGCGCAGGGACTGTTTGATCCAGAGCTGGGAGACATCCCTGGCGGACAGCAGGCGCTCCAGGGTGGTGGGGATGAAGGTGACCCGGCGGAGCCGCCGGCTGGGCACAGGGGCCGGCAGGGCCTCCAGCGGACCCAGGTCATAGCGGAGGTACAGCTCTCGGGCGCGGGGATGGGCCGGCTCGTCCGGTATCAGTATATGGCGGGGCAGTACCTGCACCGAACGCACCTGCGCGTACCAGCGGATGCTCCAGCGCTCTTCCTCAAAGGCGCCGGAATGATAAAAGGCGAGGTAGGCCGCGCCGGCCAGCCGCGGCGCGTGCCGCAGGGGGATGCGGTACCAGTGCTCCTCCTGCACACGGCGCCAATCCACGGGGTTATTGACCAGCACCACCAGCGCCGGCGTCTCGCCGGCAGAGGAATCGTTCCCCAGGATGTCAAGCATGCCGCGGTGTTCCATGGGCTACTCGACGTTCCGCGCCAGGGCCGGCGCGAAGCGCTGGAGATCTGCTTTCAGCCGTAGGACGGCCAGGTCGCGGGCGCGCGCCTCCAGCATCATGTCGGCCTCTCCGACCGTAAGACAGCTCTCGCAGAAGCGGATGAACTCAAACGGGTTGACGAAATCGGCGTGTTCCGTCCATTGGGGCGGCCGGGCGCCGGCCAGGGCGGCCCCTTTCAGCTCCGTGCGGGGACTGCTGAAATGCATCTTGGGCCGCACGCCGGCCGGCCAGCTTGCCAGCGCCAGGCGCACCGCCTCCGTCAGGGGCAGGTCCTCCGGGTTGTGATTGAGGAAATGCAAATAGTCCAGCACCACCGGCAGGCCGGCGCGTGCGGCAAGCTGATGGACATCGGCGAAGCTGTAGGAGGCGTCGTCGTTCTCCAGCGCCAGCCGGCGGCGGGCAGCCTCCGGAAGAGCTTCCAGCCGGCGCAAGAACCGCCCCTTGCTGGCGTCCTTGTCTTCGTACACTCCGCCCACGTGCAGGACAATCACGGCATCGGCCGGCAGGCCCATGGCGTCCATGAGGCGCGACCAGCGCATCAGCTCCCGGCGGCCGCGCTCCGCAAGCTGTTCATCGGGCGTGCTGAGGGTGGTATAGGCCAGGGCATGCATGGTCAGGCGGATGCGGTAGCGGCCGGCAAGCTCCCCCACGAAGGCCAGCATGGCCTGGCATTCCGCGATCTGTTCCTCTGGCGCGCTGGTCGGCGGCACGAGGTACGGGGACATGCGGTACAGCCGGATGTCCTGCTGGTGGAGGTACTCGAGGATGTCGCGCAGGTAGAGCAGGCTGACGCTGAGGTGGGGCTGTTGGGGCGGCCGCCGGCCGTCGTGGGTCTTCAGCCGCGGGCGGCCGAAGATGCGGCCTGGGAAACCGATGCGCATGTCCTTCTCCCGGCGTGGCAGTTGCGTGGCCCATTGGCGAACGGTTGTCGAGATTATAGCATGCGCGGGGCATGAGATCAAACGAGGGCAGTGACACCATGTCACTGCCCTCGCGCACCTACGGCCGGGGTCCGCTAGTCCAGGACGACCGGCGGCTTGGGCACGATGGGGCCAGGCCCGGGGACGATGCCGATCTCGGGCAGGCCGGTCACGCTGATGGTGACACTGCCCTTCCACCCGGCGCCCCGGTATCCGCCGTCCAGCGGGAGGTAGCTGGCCGTGAAGATGATGGTTCCGCCGGCCAGGGCTTCCAAGTCCCCCTTGCCGAGCGGCAGTGGGCCGGAGACCGGCGGCTGGCCGTTGCGCAGGGCGCCGTGGAAGGTGTAGGAGCCGGCCGGCAGGTTCACGATCAGCGACATGCCGTCCGGCAGGTCGGGGGAAATATAGATTTTGCCCGATTCCAGTTCGGCGAAGGAATATCGTAGCTGGCAGATCGTTTTGTATAAGCCAGGCCTTTTCAGGGCAAGGACGGCCGAACAGCTATCTGTCACCAGGTGTCCCCCGGGCGTGGGGGTGGGTGGTACGGGCGTGGCGGTCGGCACAGGGGAGGCGGTGGCGCCCGGCGTGGTGGTCGTGGTTGGCCCGGGCGAGGCGGTGGCTTCTGGGGTAGTGGTGCCGGGGGTTTGGCTGGCCTCTGGCGTGCCGGACGGGACCGGTGTATCGAAGGTGATATCGCCGTCCCCGATGGCCAGCACCGCCCGCTGAAAGGCCTCCCGGGCCGCCGGCCCCACCGCGCGCAGGGAGGCCGCCGCGGCGACGGCGATCAGCGCCAGCAGTAAGGCGTATTCCACCAATCCCTGGCCCCTTTGCCCTCGCATGAGGATCCCTCCATCGCGATCAGGATACATACTGGGATAGAACAACACAATATTGTACGTGCATCTGGAGTTCTCTGTGGAACAATATAGCCAGGGGGCGGAGAGGCGTCAATAGGTTTTCCTTACAATTTGCTTACAATTTGTGGAGATAAAGAAGAAGGCCGGCGGCTGATACCGCCGGCCTTGCCCCCTGCTATAGGGCGGGATTCACGGCGAGGGGTATATCAATACGGCCGGCGAGGTCATGCGTATCCAGTAGCCCCTGCCCGGCTCCATCTGGGTCAGGCTGTTCATGCCCGGCGGCAGGTCCGGGTAATACGAGAGGGCACCCCGTTCTGGGTCGAAGCCGAGGACGGCGGTGTAGCGGCCGGCGATGGACTGCAGGGCCTGTTCCACGGGCAGGGGATGATCGGGCAGGTAACTGACCAGGTTGTAGCCGGCGCAGAGCTGGATAGGAGTGGAGGCCGGCAGTTGGACCCCCGGCACCACCAGGTGCATATCCTGGGACATCTCGATCCAGTAGCCGTGCCGGCCGTCCATTTCTGTCAGGCTGTTCATGTAGGGCGGGATGCCCGGGTAGAAGGAGAGGGCGCCGCGACTGCAGTCCAGCGAGAGCACGCGCGTGAAGCGGCCGATGAGGCCGCCCAGGACGTTCAGCACGGCGGGGTTGTGCGGTTCCACCGGGAAGGAGATGAGGTTCCAGCCGGCGCGCAGGTACAGGGTGACCTGGGTATTGCGGCTGGCGAGGAGGTTGACCTGCCAGATATCGCCGGTGATGGTCCAGATCGGCTCGTCGGGGCCAAGCGACACGGCCGGCTGTCCGTTGATGACGAAGCGGATGCGCTCGCCGGGGAGGGCGCCGTCACGGGCCGGCGTGGTGGGATCATCCAGGTACACCGGCATGGGGCCGTACTGGCCGGGCGTGGTGACCATCCAGGTGCCGCAGCGGAAGCCGGTGGGATCATAAGCGTCGATGCGCGTGCCGTATGGGGCCGGCGACCCGTCCGACAGGTTTACCGTGCCGTAGAAGTTCACCCAGTTGGTGGTCGGGTGCAGGGGGCCGGGCGTCAGGGTGGCCGTTGGCGTGGCTGTCGGATAAGGCGTGCGCGTCGGCGTCGGCGAGAATATCCAGGTGGGCGTCGGCGTGCGGGTAAAGGTGGGGGTCAGCGTCGGCCGCACGGTGTTGGTCGGCGTCGCAGTATGTGTCGCTGTCCCGGTGGCGGTTGGGGTGTGCGTGGCCGTCCCGGTGGGGGACGGGGTGGGCGTCAGGGTGTGCGTGCCGGTTGGTGTTGGCGTGGCGGTGTGGGTAGCCGTTGCCGTGGCGGTGGCCGTGCTGGTCGGCGTATGGGTCGGGGTGCCGGTGGCAGTGGGTGTGGATGTCGGCGTCCACGTGGCGGTCACGGTGGGCGTTTGAGTGACCGTCGGCGTCTCGGTGGGCGTCCCGGTATGTGTCGGCGTGGACGTGATCGTCGGTGTAGTGGTTTCCGTCGGCGTCGGCGTGATGGTGGGCGTATGGGTCTCCGTCGGTGTAGGAGTATGGGTATCGGTCGGGGTAGGAGTGCTGGTATGGGTGGGCGTCGCCGTCGCCGAGGGGGTGGGGCTGGGCGTCGCGGTGGCGGTGTCGGTCGGCGTGGGGGTGATGGTCGGTGTATGGGTCGGTGTGCCTGTGGGTGTGATGGTGGCGGTGGCAGTGGCGCTGGTGATGATGACCACGCCGTTATACAGGTTGCGCAGGACCGATTCTCCGCCGTAGACAACGTCTGTGTTCAGCGGGTCAAAGATGAGGTCGGCGCTGGGTGTGTATGCCATGGCCTGGAACCAGATGCGGCACAGCATAAAGTCGCCGGCAGGAGGCGGGTCGCCGAACAGCCGGCCGGCGGAATAGCGCAAATAGCCCGTCATGTTGTTGACGGTTTTGTTAAGCACATTGCCCAGCGCAGGGCCGTTATCCACGCCGATGACCAGCATTTCGGTAGGCGAGAAATAGAGACGGGCATCAATGGCATCCACCGGCTGGGGGCCGGCGGAGACCATAATGTCGAGATGAAAGATCTCCCCGATGTAGGAGGTGTAGATTTCGGGGACGACGGCCATATCCACAATGGCGGTGGGGGTCGGCGTCGGTGTTGGCGTGTCCCCGTCCACCAGGGGAGGCGAAA
This sequence comes from Anaerolineae bacterium, assembly GCA_014360855.1. Lineage (NCBI taxonomy): Bacteria > Bacillati > Chloroflexota > Anaerolineae > Anaerolineae bacterium. Next base: position 1,386 of record JACIWP010000092.1, on the reverse strand, counting down.
AGAGCGCCGCGGAGCCGGCGGAGATGTTCAGGATGGCGAGGACGGCAACAGCGCCGGCGAGGATAAGCCACCCCGCGATGGTTGGAAGCAGTCCGCGTGGTCGAGAGTTCATGGCTTCCCCACTCTCCTTGCGACAAGGCATGTCTCAGGCGGCCGGCCGGTTACGGGTAAATCAGCGTGCCCGGGCTGTTCATCTTGATCCAGTAGCCCCGCCCTGGTTGTAGCTGGGTCAGGGTGTTGAGCAGGGGCGGCAGGCTGGGATAGTAGGTCTGGGCGCCGAGGATGGGGTCAAAGCCCATCACGCTTTCGAACAGGCCGGCGATGGAAGTCAGCGCGGCAGCCACGTTCTGCGCGGAGTTGGGCAGGTATCCGACCAAATTGTAGCCCGTGCAGAGCGAGAGCGGATAATGGTCCGGGGCCTCGATGCCCTGGACGACAAGGTGCGCTCCCTGGGTCATGTAAATCCAGTAGCCGTGCCACGGGTCCATGGTCTTCAGGGTGTTGAGGCTGGGCGGCAAGCTCGGATAGTACGACACCGCGCCGAGGGTGCAGTCGAAGGACAGCACCCGGGTGTATTTCCCGCTGATGGAGGAAAGCGCGCTGGGCACATCCGGGTTCAGCGGCATGATGTCGAAGGAGATGAGGTTCCAGCCGGGTGCCAGGTAGATAATGCGCTGGACCAGCGGGCCGGCGATAAGGTTGACCTCCCAAATATCGCCGTTGGAGGTCCACACCGGCTCGTCCGGGCCGACGGCGAAGGCCGGCATGCCGTTCACGGCGAAGCGGATGGTGTCGCCGGGGGAGGCGCCGTCATCTTCTGGGGTGGTCATGTCGTCGCGGTAGACGGGCATGGGGCCGTAGTGGCCGGCGGTGGTCACGTAGTAGGTCCCGCACCGCACATGGCTCGGGTCATAGGCGTCCACAGTGGAGCCGATCGGGGCTGGACTGCCGTTCCAGAGGGTGACGGTGCCGTAGAAGTTGACCCATTCCGTTGAAGGGTGCACCGGGCCGGGGGCCGGCGTGTGCGTGGCAGTGGCCGTCGGCCAGGGTGTCAGCGTGGGTGTGGTGGTGGCGGTCGGCGTGCGCGTCGGCGTCGAGGTGAAGGTGGCAGTGCTCGTCGGCGTCGGCGTGCGGGTCAGCGTGGGCGTGCGCGTCGGCGTATGAGTGGCCGTCGCCGTGTCCGTGGGAGTGGCGGTCGGGGTCGCCGTAGATGTTGGCGTGAATGTCGGGGTGAACGTCGGCGTCTCCGTTGGAGTATGTGTGACGGTCGGCGTATGCGTTTCCGTCGGCGTGGCGGTGTGCGTCGGTGTGTCCGTGGGCGTTGCCGTGTCGGTCGGGGTGGGCGTATTGGTCGGCGTATGGGTGGCCGTCGGCGTGGCGGTGTCG
>JACIWP010000091.1 GCA_014360855.1 Anaerolineae bacterium | reverse complement strand
CGCCGATTTTGGCGCGCCGGCCGATGACCGGCCCCTCCAGCCGCTCCTTGACCCCCACCGACAACGGATAGCGGGCGTTGGTCAGCACCACATTGGGCCCCAACCAGCACCCCTCTTCCAGCACCGAGTATTCCGGCACAAAAGCCTGCGAGTGCACCCGCACGCCGTCCTCGATGCGCACATGGTGCTCGATGACGGTGTGAGAGCCGATGCTGACGTTGTCCCCGATCTCGTTTTCCTCGCGGATGAGGACGTGATGGCCGGTCTGGAAGTTGTGGCCGATGCGGTTGCCGGCGTATATCACCGTATGGGAGCGGATGACGGCGTTATCGCCGATGACCGTCTCCAGCTCGCCCGGCGCGCGGCCGCGCGGCGGCTCGCCGATGATGACGAAATCGCTGATCTGCGCGTTCTTGCCCAGCCGCACATTGGGGTAAATCTTCGCCTCCGCCATGGACATTCCCCCGGGTTCACAGTTTGACGATCTTGGCGCGCGGGGCGCGTACCCCGCGCAGGGCGTTGCGCGTGTCCACAATCAGGCCGGCGTTCTGCGCCACCCATTCCCAGTCGTAGGCGGAGTGGTCCGTGACGATGACAACACAGTCCGCCTGCTGGAGCACCTGGTCGGTCAATTCCACGGACTGCATGCGCGCATCATCCAACTGCAATTGGGGGACGTGCGGGTCATGGTACGACAGGTTCGCGCCGCGCAGGATCAGCTCGCGCATGATGTCCAGCGCCGGCGACTCGCGGATGTCGCTGACGTCCTTTTTGTACGCCACTCCTAGTATCAGCACGGCGGAGCCGCGCACCGGCTTGCGGGCGTCGTTCAGCGCGGCGATGACCTTGTCCACCACATAGTGCGGCATATGGGAGTTGATCTCGCCGGCCAGCTCGATGAAGCGCGCCGTGTAGTTCAGGGTGCGCAGTTTCCAGGCCAGATAATGCGGGTCCACCGGGATGCAGTGTCCGCCCAGGCCCGGCCCGGGCAGGAAGCGCATGAAGCCGAAGGGCTTGGTGGCGGCGGCGTCAATCACCTCCCACACGTCCAGCCCCAGCCGGTCGCACATGATGGCGATCTCGTTGACCAGGGCGATGTTGACGGCGCGGAAGGTGTTTTCCAGCAGTTTGGTCATCTCGGCGGCCGCCGGCGAGCTGACCGGCACGATGGTCTCGATGATGGAGCCGTACAGCGCGCTGGCCACTTCCAGGCAGGCCGGCGTCATCCCCCCGATGACCTTGGGCGTGTTGCGGATGGTGTAGACCGGGTTGCCGGGGTCCACCCGCTCCGGCGAAAAGGCCAGGAAGATATCCTCGCCGATGCGCAGGCCGTTGGCCACCAGGCGTGGGGCGATGATCTCCTCGGTGGAGCCGGGGTAGGTGGTGGATTCCAGGATGATGAGCTGGCCGCGCCGGCTGCGTTGGGAGATGGCATCCGCCGCCTGGAGGATATAGGAGATGTCCGGGTCGCGGCTTTTCCCCAACGGGGTCGGCACGCAGATGGAAATGGTATCCAGTTGTGGGACCATATCGTACGTGCTCGTCGCCATCAGCCGGCGCGCCTCCACCAGCGGCCGCAGGCGTTCCGCCGGCACGTCCCCGATATAGCTCTGGCCGGCGTTGATGGCCGCCACCCGGTTGGGGTCCAGGTCAATGCCCAGCACGGTAAAGCCGGCCTCGGCAAATTCCACCGCCAGCGGCAGGCCCACGTATCCCAGGCCTACCACTCCCACGCGGGCCTCCTTCCGCCGGATGCGCTCCAGGAGAGCTTCTTTCACGGACGGAACGGACATGTCTCAGTATCCCTCCTCACGATTGATCTCGTTCAATAATGGCTCGCCGGCCAGATAGCGACGCAGGTTCTCGGCGAAGAGGCGCGCGGCGCGCTCCTCGTAGCGGTCCGTGATGGCCGAGATATGGGGCGTGAGGATGACGTTGTCCAGCTCCCAGAGGGGATGGTCCGCCGGCAGGGGTTCTTTGGAAAACACGTCGAGGGCGGCGCCGGCGATCCACTTCTCCCGCAGGGCCTGGAGCAGGTCCTGTTCCACGACAATATCCCCGCGCGCCACATTGATGAGCAGTGCCGATGGTTTCATGGCACGCAGTGCGTCGGCGTTGATGAGGCCGCGGGTGGCCGGCGTCAGGGGCACGGTCAGCACCACGTAGTCGCATTCCGCCAGCATGGCATGCAGTTCTTCGGGAGCGTACCACCGCGCCGGCAGGCGGCCCTCCGGATCCCCCAATCCCGGCTCAATGTAGCCGCGGTCGCGCCGCTCTTCCGGATGGCGCTTCAGGGCCAGGACGCGCATGCCGAAGGCAGAGGCCAGCCGGGCGATCTCGCGGCCGATGCTCCCGTATCCTACGATGCCCAGGGTGGCGTCGCGCAGTTCCAGACTGCGCAGGATGTTCCAGCGCCCTTTGGGCCACTCCCGCCGGCGCTGTAGCTCCAGGGTGGTGGGCAGGCGGCGCGCCCAGGCCAGCATGACCGCCATGACGTATTCCCCCATTGGGCCGGCGTGAATGCCGCTGGTGGTGGTGATGTGAATGTGCCGAGCGGCCATGACCGGATGGCCGGCCAGATGCTCCGCGCCGGCGCTGGATAACTGTACCCAGCGCAGGCGCGGCATCTGCTCCAGCGAGGCCGGCAGTCCGAAGGTGTACAGTACCTCGGCGCGGGTCAGCGGCTCGCTGATGGAGGCGAAGTCCTGGGTGGGGATCTGCTCCACCTGCAGGCGGTGAGATACGGCGCGCAGTCGTTCCAGTTGGCTCTCGCTGAAGCGGCCAAGGCACAGCACGTGAACGGTATCCATTGAGGTGTTCCTCCTGCGGGAAAGTGGTGAGCTTCTGGCTGGGTGCCAGAAGGAAGTCCTGCCGGCGGTGTGGGCGGGTTCACCTGGCCGGCGGCGCGTGGCTCTCCGGCGGGAGCACCAACCGATACCCCTGGCCGCGCACCGTCTGGAGATAGATCGGGCGGCGGGGGGTCGGCTCGATCTTTTTCCTCAGCCAGCAGATGTGTACTTCCAGGGTGCGGGTATCCCGGATGTAATCGGTGTTCCAGATCGCGCGCATGATTTCCTCACGGGTGACGACCTCGCCGGCGCGCGCCACCAGCAGGGACAGCAGAGCGGCCTCCTTCGGCGTCAGCCGGACGCTGTTCTCCCCCCGCCGGAGCAGGCGGTGCTTGGGGTCAAAGGTCACATCACCAAAGCGCACCAGATAGCGCGGGGGAATCTCCTGAAGGCGCTTGATGCGGTAGTACAGCTTGCGAAAGGTGATGGGTTCCTCAAAATGCGCGTCCACCGCCGTGGGGATGGATGGACAAGAGCGCGGCAGAGCGGCGATAAGCCAGGCGTACGGGTCAGAGTGCCGCAGTTTCTCGCACAGGCCCAATCCCTTGACCGGATCATCGGTCGCGTCGACTACCACATAATCCGCGTCGGCGCTGGCGACCCATGTCATCATTTGCCGTTTGTTGCCGGTGGTCTGGACAACAAACCCATGCTGATCCAGTGCCTTCGCCAGGGACGAGGCTACCGCCCGATTGTGGGTGAAAATCAGCACCTTTTCTGGCATGATGGGTGTCCTGCGCGTTACTTGACCGAACCTGTATCAGGTGAAGCTCATACCGGATTGGGGCCGCCGGCCTGGGAAGATGGAGAGGCACGTCCATCACGTGAATAACCGCTAATCCGCATCATCTCGCCATTATTATACCGGATGCTCCCGAATCCGGCAATACGTACCTTCGGGGTATTTCGCCGGCGCTTAATCTTCTTTTAATCCAGCCGTGATATACCGATGGCGGATTTCGCCCGTGAGAATATCCTGATACTCTGAAGGAGCGAGGAGGTTGTGCCTATGTGGCGACATCGAAGCCTGGCCTGGATCAGTCTGCTGGTCTTGCTGTCCTTGCTGGTAAGCCCGTTGGTTGTGCTGGCGCAGGGGGAGGCCGGCACATCCGCACCCTTCCGCATGTTCACCACCTATCCGGCGCGCGAAGTGGCCAAAGGCGGAACGGCGACCTTTGACATCTCCTTGCTGGCGAACTCCGAACCCCAGATCGTCTCCCTGGAGGTGCAGGGACTGCCCGAAGGCTGGAAGGCAACCCTGCGCGGCGGCGGGGATGTCATCCGCGCGGCCTACGTCCAGACGGAGGAGAAGACCTCTGTCTCGCTGAAGATCGAGGTGCCGGCGGAGGCCGCCCCGGATACCTACCGCTTCACGCTGATTGGCAAGAGCGAGCGAGGGCAGGTGACCCTCCCGCTGGAGCTGACCGTGAAGGAGAAGCTACCCCCGACCCTGACCTGGGAGGTCAAACTGCCCACCCTGCGGGGGAACCCCACCACCACCTTCCGCTATGATGCCACCCTGCGCAACGAGGGTGGGGAAGACCTGAACGTCAACCTGGTCTATGACGCGCCGCAGAATTTCAAGGTGATCTTCCGCTTGCTGGGGCAGGATGTGAGCAGTTTCCCCATTAAAGCCGGCGAGTCCAAGTCCCTGACCATCGAAGTTGACCCGCCCGATGATCTTCCCGCCGGCAAGTATGACATCACCCTGCGGGCGCGCGGCGGTGAGACCGAGGCCGAGACCAAGCTGACGGCGGATGTCACGCCCAAGCCCGGCAGTCCGGTGCTCAGCATCAGCGGCGCGGACGGCCGGCTCTCCGGCGACGCGTACGCCGGCAAGGAGAACACCATCAAGATCGTGGTGCGCAACACCGGCGATGCCGCGGCCGAGAAGGTGAAGATGAGCTCCTCGGAGCCATCCGGCTGGACGGTCTCCTTTGACCCCGAGGAAATCGCCAGCATTCCTGCCGGCGAGCAGGCCGAGGTCAAGATGACCATCAGGCCGGCCGATAAGGCTATTGCCGGCGACTACATGGTCACCATCACCGCCAAGCCGGAAAAGGAAAGCTCCAAGTCGGTGGACTTCCGCATCACTGTCCGCACCTCGACCCTGTGGGGTGTTGTCGGTGTGGCGTTGATCGCCGTCGCGGTGGGAGTGGTCGCTATCGCCGTCCTGCGCTTCGGCCGCCGCTGATGGCGGAAGGAGGGCGCGTATGGACGAACTGGTGATCGAGACCGAGGGCTTGACCAAGCATTACAACGGGGTGGTGGCGGTCGAGAACCTGAACCTGCGGGTGCGCCGGCAGGAGATCTTCGGCCTGCTGGGGCCCAACGGTTCCGGCAAAACCACCACCATCCTCATGCTCCTCGGGCTGACCGAGCCTACCGCCGGCTGGGTGCGGGTGCTGGGCCTGGACCCGGCCCGACAGCCCCTCAGCGTGAAGGCGCGCGTCGGCTATATGCCTGACGAGGTGGGCTTTTACGAAGAGCTGACCGCCCGGGAGAACCTGGCCTATATCGCCCGGCTGAACGGCCTCTCCGGGCGCGCTGCGCAGGAGCGCATCGAAGAGGCGCTGGGGCGGGTGGGTCTGCTGGATGTGGCGGACCGTCCTGTCGTCACCTATTCCCACGGCATGAAGCGCCGGCTGGGCGTGGCCGACGTGCTCATCAAAAAGCCCCAGCTCATCATTATGGACGAGCCCACCCAGGGGCTGGACCCCGAAGCTGCGCGGGAGTTCCTGCGCATCATCCGGGGTCTCAAGGAGGAGGGCATCACCATCCTCCTCTCCTCCCACTTGCTCCACCAAGTGCAGGCAGTATGCGACCGGGTGGGCCTGTTCCATAAAGGGCATATGGTGCTGGAGGGCACGGTGACCGAGCTGGCACGGCAGGTGCTGGGCACCGCTTACCACATACAGTTGGAGGCAGAGGGTTCGTCGGAATCCATCACGGCGGCCCTGCGCCGGCTCCCCGGCGTCACCGACGTGAGTTGGGATGGCAAACACCACTATCGGGTGGCGGCGGTGGAAGACCTGCGCACCGAAGCCGCCGGCGCTGTCATGTCCGCCGGCGGCCGGCTCCTCTCTCTCGAGCTGGACCGCCCCAGCCTGGATGACATCTATGCCCGCTACTTCGAGGAGGTGGAGCATGTCCCAGCCGCGTGAGGAAGGCCGGCGCCTGCCGGCTCGCGAGGGCTCTCCCTGGACGGGGTTGTGGGCGGTGGTCGCCAAGGAGATGGCCGATCATCTCACCAGCGCGCGCATGCGCATCCTGGAAATCCTGATCGTGCTGACCGCCGCCGGCACGGTCTACATGGCCATTCAGGAAATCCGCACCACCATTGCCCAGGACCCCTTCCTGTTCCTGCGCCTGTTCACGACGTCGAAGGACCCCGTGCCGGCCTTCGTCGGTTTCCTGGGCTTTCTGATACCGCTCATCGCCATTGCCCTGGGCTTTGACAGCATCAACGGCGAGTTCAACCGCCGCACTATCTCCCGCGTGTTGGCCCAGCCCATTTACCGCGACGCGCTGTTGATGGGCAAGTTCCTGGCCGGCCTCTTCACCATGACCCTGGTGCTGACGGCCATCTGGCTGCTCATCATCGGGCTGGGGCTGATCACGCTGGGGGTGCCGCCCAGCCCGGAGGAGCTGGCGCGTGCCTTGTGCCTCCTCCTGCTCTCCATCTTCTACGGCGGCATCTGGCTGGCAGTGGCGATGGTCTTCTCGGTGGTGTTCCGCCAGCCGGCGACGGCCGCACTGGCCGCCATCGCCATCTGGCTCTTCTTCCTGGTGTTCTGGGACATCCTGAGCAGTCTGCTGGCGTCTGCGCTCCTGCCCATCCGCTACGGCACCATGGAGGAAATCCTGGCGCAGACCAAACTGGCCATGAACCTGGCGCGCATCTCGCCCAACACCCTGTTCAGTGAGGCCATTATCCCTATCCTCCAGCCCAACGTGCGTTCCCTGGGGCTGGTGCTGACCTGGCAGTTGCAGGGAGCCATTCTGGGCACGCCCCTGCCGCTGGGGGAGAGCCTGGTGCTCATCTGGCCGCATCTGACCGGCCTCATCGCCGGCACCATCCTCCTCTTTGCCCTGTCTTATATCCTCTTTCAGCGCAGGGAAATCCGCGTCTGACCGAACGGGGCGGGCCTTCGGACCCGCCCCTCTTTTTGACATCCCTCTGGAAATGGATATGCTTATGGGTGTTTGCTCGGGCACTTGCCCGATATTGCCGGCAAAGGGGATGTCAGCGTGTTCCTCGACGAAGTAAAGATATTCGTGCAGGGCGGCAGGGGCGGCGACGGCTGTGTCAGCTTTCGCCGCGAGAAATTTGTCCCCTTCGGCGGGCCGGACGGCGGCAAGGGGGGCAAAGGGGGCGACGTGTATCTGGAAGTGGACCCCAACCTGAATACCCTCCTGCATTTCAAGAACCGCATCCATTGGAAGGCGCCGCGCGGCCAGCACGGGCGCGGCAAGAACCAGACCGGCGCGCAAGGGGAGGACCTGATCATCCCGGTGCCGCCGGGCACCGTGGTCTACGATGCGGAGACGGGCGCCCTGCTGGGCGATTTGACCCGGCCGGGACAGCGCCTGCTGGTGGCGCGCGGCGGCCGGGGCGGCCGCGGCAATGCCTCTTTCGCCACCCCCACCAACCAGGCACCCCGCATCGCCGAGAAGGGGGAGCCCGGGGAGGAGCGCTGGCTGAGGCTGGAGCTGAAGCTGATCGCCGATGTGGGCATCGTGGGGAAGCCCAACGCCGGCAAGTCCACCCTCCTCTCCGTGGTCAGCGCGGCGCGCCCCAAGATCGCCGACTATCCTTTTACCACGCTGGAGCCGCATCTGGGCGTGGTGCAGATGGACCACCGCACCTTCGTCATGGCCGATATCCCGGGCCTGATCGAGGGCGCGCACGCCGGCGCCGGCCTGGGCCATCAGTTCCTGCGCCACGTGGAGCGCACCCGCCTGCTGGTGCACCTGATTGACGGCACCTCCGATGACCCCCTGCGCGATTTCGAGCAGATCAACCGCGAGCTGGCCCTCTTCAGCGAGAGGCTGGCCGCCAAACCACAGCTCGTGGTGCTGAATAAGATAGACGTGCCGGAGGCGCGCGCCAAATGGCCGGCCCTGCGCTCCGCCTGGGAAAAGCGCGGCTACCGCGCCATGGCCATCTCCGCCGCCACCCGGGAGAACGTGCCGGAACTGGTGCGCACCCTGTTCGCCATGCTGGACGTGCTACCGCGCGAGGAGATGGAGCCGGCCGAAGAGATGCCGGTCTTCGGACTGCCGGCGGACGAGAATCGCTTCGAGATCGAGCGGGAGGAGGACGGCTGGCGGGTGCGCGGCACGGCCATCGAGCGCGCTGCGGTCATGACCCGCTGGGACCTGCACGAATCGGTCATGCGCTTCCAGCGCATCCTGGACGCCCTGGGCATCTCCCAGGCGCTGCGCGAGGCCGGCGTGCAGGACGGCGATATCGTGCGCATCGGCGATGTGGAGCTGGAGTGGCAGGAAGAATGGCAGGGGTAGCGGCCCGCCGGCTGGGCATCCTGGGCGGCACCTTCGACCCGGTGCACTTCGGGCACCTGCTCCTGGCCGAGCAGGCGCGCCAGGGCCTGGGGCTGGAGCAGGTGCTCTTCGTGCCGGCCGGCGTGCCCCCACACAAGCTGGATGAACCCCATACCCCGACCGAGCACCGTCTGCGCATGCTGGAGCTGGCTCTGGCGGACAATCCCGCCTTTGCCATCTCCCGCGTCGATGTGGAGCGCCCCGGGCCGCATTATTCCGTGGACATGGTGCGTCTGATCGGGGAAACCCAGGCGCCGGGGACGGAGCTTTTCTTCCTGATGGGGATGGATTCGCTGGCCAATATCTTGAGCTGGTACCGCCCCGACCTGCTCATCCAGCTCTGTATCCTGGCGGTGGCCCGCCGGCCGGGCTATACCTGCGACCTGGATGAATTGGAACGCCAGCTCCCGGGTCTGCGCCGGCGCCTTCGTTTCTTCGACATGCCCCTGATGGAAATCTCCGGCGAGGATATCCGCCGGCGCATTCGCCTCGGGCATTCTATCCGCTATTTGACCCCGGAGCCGGTGCGCCGCTATATCGAGGAGCACGGCCTGTACCGCGCCTCAGCGTAGCACCAGGGCGATGCCGACCAGCGTCACGGCCAGGCCGATGACCGTGGTCGGGCCTGGCACCTCCCCCAGCAGAAGTATCCCCAGCAGTACCCCGCCGGTGACCTCCTGGGTGGCGATGAGATTGGCGTAGGCGGCATGGGTGTGCCGCACGGCGGCGTTGTACAGCGTGTGGCCGGCGGCCATGGGGATCAGCCCCAGCCCGATGACAGCCAGCACCTGCGGCCATCCCGGGACGGAATGCGTCGTCGCGGCCGCCAGCGGCGCCAGCCACAGCGCCGCCAGCCCGTAGACCAGGCCGGCATAGGTGAACAGGGGATAGCGCTGGCGCTGAGAGCGGCCGGCGATGGTGTACAGGGCGAACATCACCGCCGAGGCCAGCGCCAGCAGGTCGCCGATAATCATCTGCCGGCTCATCTGCGGCTCGAAGCCCACCATGACGCCGAGGCCGGCCAGCGTCACCAGCATGCCGGCGTACTGCCGCGGCCGCAGAGGCTCCTTCAGGCGCCAGGCCGACAGGAGCGCCACCCAAATGGGCGCCGTGTACACCAGCGTCAGGGCATGGGCCAGGGTGGTGTACAGGATGGCGGCCACGTAAAAGACGAAATGGGCGGCGGTGATGGCGCCGTAGACGATGAAGCGGGGCCAGTCGGCGCGCGCCGGCCAGCGGTGCTCCCGCCGCAGGAAGCCCAACAACAGGATGGCCGCCGAGCCAACCACCAGCCGGCCACAGCTTATCTGATAGGTAGAGAGCGGGGCGGAAAAGCGCACCAGGACGGCGCTGGTGGAGAAGAAGAAGACGGCGGCGATGGCGTACAGCAGGCCCAGGCGGTCCTTTTCCAAGGCAGGAACTCCCGCGGAAGCGGCGCGGATCCGTTATGGCGCGGGGCTGGCCGCCGGCGTGGGTGCCGACGCCGGCGCCGGCGCGCTCGGGGTCGGTGTGCCCGTGGGCGTGGCGGTAGGGACGGCCGGCGTTTCCAGCAGTATCACCGCCGGCGTTGGGGTGGGTGTGGGCGGCTCCGGCTGAGGGAGCGCGATCAGCACTGCGCTGATGACCATGGCCAGCCCGACGATGACGGACAGGACGATGAAGTAGGTCTGCCGGCGGTCCGGGCGTTTGGCCGGCTGTTTCATTGGTGCACGTTTCTTCGACGGACTGCGGCGGCTCACATTTTCCTCCGGGACCCATCCCTGCGGGTTTGCGCGCTATTATACCACAGGGGGTGGGCCGGGGCGAATTCCCCGGGCGCAGGAGCGCGGGGTCACGGACAAATGCTGGAAGGAAGCTCCGTCTCTGGAACCCCTATCTATCCAGGGGTTTGACATAGCCCATCTCTTAAGATACATTTATGGTGAGATGAAGCGGTATCTAGGCTCGTTTAGGAGAGCACCTATGACCGAATGGGGACCCCACAATCCACATCCGCTTTCCCGCATGAAGACCGAACTGGTCTGGGAGGGCAAGTACGACGAGTACGGCAACCGCCGGCCTGTCCGCCTGCCCGAATCCCCACTGCCCCTACAGCGCATCGAGACCATTGACTATCCGCGCGACGCCCGCAAAGCCCAGGCGCATCAATTGGGCTTGCCATTTTCCGAAGAAGAGTTTCGCCAGCAGGCCCACCGCGATGACTGGCGCAATATGCTCATCTGGGGCGACAACAAGCTGGTGATGGCATCCCTGCTGGAGCAGTTCCGCGGCAAGATTGACCTGATCTACATTGACCCGCCCTTCGACGTCGGCGCCGACTTTACGATGAAGGTGCAGATCGGCGAGGAGGGCGACGCCGTGCAGAAGGAGCAGTCCATCCTGGAGGCGGTGGCCTACCGCGACACCTGGGGCAAGGGGACGGACTCCTACCTGCACATGATGTACGAGCGCCTGACGCTGATGCGCGAGTTGCTCAGCGAGCGGGGAAACTTATTCGTCCACGTTGATTATCGAGTCAATAGCTTGGTTAGATTGTTGCTTGATGAGGTATTTGGAAGCCAGATTGTTAATGAAATTATATGGTTCTAC
>JACIWP010000090.1 GCA_014360855.1 Anaerolineae bacterium | reverse complement strand
ATGTCTCTAACCAGGGCCGCGTGACGGCGGACGTGGCCGGCGAGGTCCCCACCGACGATCCTGACACGGATGAACCCATGGATCCCACCGATACCCTGGTGGCGGTGGGGAGCATTGGCGATTTCGTGTGGCATGACGCCAACGGCGACGGTGTGTACAACCCGGGAGAGGAGCCGCTGGCCGGCGTGCGGCTGGAGCTGTGGTGGGATCGCGACGGCGACGGCACCTACGAGACCTACCTGGGCGAGCGCTTCACCGACAGTGCCGGCCGCTACCTGTTCGACGGTATACCGGTGGGGAATTATGAGGTGCGGGTGGACGACTCGACACTGCCGTGGGCGGCGGTGTTGACGGCCGGCACGGATCCCCATCGGGTCAGCCTGGGCCCCAACGAGCATTACCGGGATGCCGATTTCGGCTACCGCACGGCCCTGGCCATCGCCAAGTACGATGAGAAAGATCCCATTCCGGCCGGCAACCTCCTGCATTACACCATTGTGGTCACCAACGAGGGGGGCCTGACCCTGCGCAACGTGATGGTAACGGATACCATCCCGGCGCAGACGCTGTACTTCCCGGGCAATGCGGTGCCGGCGCCCATCTTCTGGGACGGCCTGCGCACGCTGGTGTGGAACCTGGGGGACATTCCTGCCGGCGCCAGCCGCACCATCCAGCTTTACCTGCATCCCGTGACCACCATCCCTGGCGGCACGGTGATCCGCAACGAGGTGGTGACCAGCGCCGACAACGCGCCGCCGGCGAGCACCTATGAGGATACCACCATCCTACAGGCGCCGCCGACAGCCACGCCGACGGCCACGCGCACGCCGACGCCGACCCCCACCCGCACGCCCACGCCGACGTTGGTGGTGACGCCAAGCCCGACGCCCACCTGGACGCCAACGCCGGCACATACGCCGACTCCCACGGCCACGCCGGCGCCGGCGACCCCAACGCCTACTCCGACCGTCACCGGCACACCATGGCAGTGCCCCATCGGCCCGTCCATGTACTGGAAGCGCGGCGGATACCGCGACTACGCGCCCAACGGGGTGCCGGACTTCGACCAACGTCAGAGCGAATGGCGGCATCCGGAAACCGGCCAGTGGACCTATGACGCGGCGGCCGCCGTGGCCAACTCCTTCTGGTGGTTCGACGCGCGCTTCGAGCGCAGTCCCTATTCGCCGCCGTTCATCACCGACACCTATCCGTTGGTGCAGAGCTACGGCCCGTGGGATGACCATGACCCGCGCAACGTGAACGCGCCGGATTCGCCCGATTCCTCCTACCAGTTGGTCGAGGACCTGGCCTACCGCATGGATATTGACGGCCAGCGGACGGGCGTGCCGCATCGCGGCGCTACCATCAGCGACACGGTGGAGGCTATCGAGCAGTACCTGGTGGATAAGGGCCTGCGCGCCAGCTATGTCATTACCGTCACCGAGTCCCCCTCCTTCTCCCTGGTCAGCGAGGAGGTGCGGGCCTGCCACGATGTGATCCTGTTGCTGGGCTTCTGGGAGAAGCAGAACGGCCGGCCGGTGCGCCTGGGTGGACATTACGTGACGGTGCCGGGCGTCGATCCCACGAATTACTACATCGCCTTCAGCGACCCGTGGTTTGACCGCGCCGAGGCCGGCGCCCCCGGCCAGGTACTGCCGCCGCCGGTGCATCCGCACGAGGGGGACCAGGCCTTTACCCTGCACAACCTGCCGGCCTTCGTCTCCCATGACATCTACACGGTGACGGTGAGCGCCCTGGCCATCGCCGGCGGATGGGAACCGCAGGGCTACGTGCAGAGCTGGGACGAGGTGGCCAACTTCGCCGGCGCCAACGTGCCGGCGCGCTACGCCCCGTATCAGGGCGACTATGCCGGCGGCGACATCTATACGAAGATCGAATATGCCATCGTGGTGGCGCCGGTCGAGACGCCGGAGCCGCCGGAACCGATGCCGCCGGCGAACACCTGCCCGACCCTGCACTACAAGGGCGAGGGCTATCCGGATTACGCCCTCAGCGGCGTGCCGGACTTTGATCAGCGGCAGAACGCCTGGCAGAACCCGCGCACCGGGCAGTGGAGCCTGGATGCGCCGGCGGCGGTGGCCAACGCCCTGTGGTGGCACGATTCGAAGTTCGAACAGGACTACGTCATGCCGCCGACCATCCGGGATACCTACCCGCTGGTGCAGGCCTACGGGCGCTGGGATGACCATGACCCGCTCAATGTCAGCCCGCTCATCGAGCATCTGGCGCAGGAGATGGATACCGACGGCCGGCAGAGCGCCACGATCAAGGCCGGTACCACCATCAGCGACACGCTGGCCGGCCTCGAGTCGTACATCCGGAGCAAGGGGCTGTGGGAGCACTATCGCATCATCGCGGAGCGCCAGCCAGCCTTCGAATGGGTCTCCGAGCGCATCACGCGCTGTAACACGGTGGTGCTGTTGCTGGGATTCTGGGAGATGCAGGATGGGCGCTGGCGGCGCATCGGCGGCCATTACGTCACGGCGGTGGGCACCGATGCCCAGAACGGCGTGATCGCCTTCAGCGACCCGTACCGGGACCATGCGGAAGCCGGCTATGCCGGACGCGTTCTGCCGCCGCACTGGCCGCACCAGCTCTATGTGCCCATCACCACCACACTGCACAACGACGCTTGGTACGTCTCCCATGACGCCTACCCGGTGATGCCTACCTACAGCCCGGGCGGCCGCTGGGGGCCGGAGGGATATATCCCGACGCTGGAGGAGATCCGCAACTTCGCCGGCCTGAACTTCCCGTGGGACCTGGAGATGTATCGCGGCGATTACCGCGGCGGTCCCATTGTCACGGAGGTGGAATGGGCCATCGCGCTGGAGGCCCTGACTCCTGGCGAAGAGCCGACCCCCACACCGCCGGCGGGCAGAATTTACCTGCCACTGCTCATGAAATGAGCAGGCCGGCCTGATACGACAGGACAGCGGGGGCTATGGCCCCCGCTGTTTGTTGCCGGCGCCTTTCGCGCTATAATGGCCTCGGGAGGCTGGGAACACACCGATGCTGAAACGGCTCATTCGCGAACTGAAACCCTATCGCTGGCAGTTGGCCGCGGCCATATTTCTGACGGCGCTGAACGCCGGCGTCCCCCTGCTGCCGCCCCAATTCCAGCGCCGCATCATTGATGATGCCCTACAGCGCAAGGACCTGCATTATATCATCCTGCTCATCGCCGGCCTCATCGGCATCTATCTGCTCAACAGCCTGGTGGACAGCGCCGACAGCTACCTGCGGCATGTGCTGGGCCAGCGCTTCATTTTCGATCTCCGCACGCGCCTCTACGAACATCTCCAGCGCCTGTCCCTGTCGTTCTTCGAATCGCGGCAGACCGGCGATCTCATGTCGCGCGTGACCAACGATGTACGCTCCCTGGAGATGCTGGTCACCCATACCACGGAGTTCATCATCGTGGACTCCCTGCGGCTCATCGGCATCATCATCCTGCTGTTCAGCATGGAGTGGCGGCTGGCGCTGTGGGCATTACTGCCGGTGCCGCTGGTGGCCATCATCTTGCGCTGGTTCAACAAGGTCATTCGCCCGACCTTCCGCCAGATCCGCAAGGATATGGGCATGATCAACGCCGAGCTGGAGGAGAACCTCGCCGGCATGCGCGTCATCCAGGCCTATGGTCAGGAGCCGCGCGAGTTCCAGGACTTCCTGACCGTCTGCCGCGCCTATTTCCAGGACACCGTGCGCGCCATCCTGCGCTGGTCCACGGTGTTCCCGGGCGTGCGCTTCCTCTCCAGCGCCGGCGCGGCCCTGGTGCTGGGCGTAGGCGCCTGGATGGTGATCCAGGGAGAGCTGAGCGTTGGCACACTGGTGGCCTTCGTCAGCTATTCGGCCATGTTTCTGGAGCCCATCAACCGGTTGACGGAGATGGACAATGCCATTCAGGAGGCGCTGGCCGCCGGCGAACGCATCTACGAACTGCTGGACAGCCAGCCGGAGATCGTGGACCTGCCCGATGCGCAGGATGTGGAATCGGTGCAGGGTGCCATCACCTTCGAGCATGTCTCCTTCGTCTACCCCTCGGGCATTGAGGCCCTGCACGATGTCAGCTTCACTGTGAAACCTGGAGAGACGGTCGCACTGGTGGGCCCCAGCGGCGCCGGCAAGACCAGCATCGCCAACCTGGTGGCCCGCTTTTACGACCCGACGGAGGGGCATGTGCTGTTGGATGGCATGGACGTGCGGCGGATTCGCCTGCGCTCCCTGCGCCGGCATGTGGTGACCGTGCTCCAGGACACCTTCCTCTTCTCCGGCACCATTCGCGAGAACCTGCTCTACGGCCGGCCGGAGGCCACCGAAGAGGAGATGATCGCCGCCGCCAAAGCCGCCTATGCCCATGAATTCATCATGGCCTTCCCGCAGGGCTACGACACGGAGATCGGCGAGCGCGGGATACGGCTGTCCGGCGGGCAGAAACAGCGTTTGGCGCTGGCGCGCGCCATCCTGACGAACCCCCGCGTGCTTATCCTGGACGAGGCGACTTCCTCGGTGGATGCGGAGGCGGAATACTGGATTCAGCGGGCACTAGCGGAGGTGCTCAAAGGACGTACCGCTATCGTCATCGCGCATCGGCTTTCCACGATACGCAGTGCGGACAAGATCATCGTGCTGGAGGGAGGCAGGATCGTGGAGATGGGCCGGCATGAGACGCTGATCCAGCGCGCCGGCCTGTACAGCCAGCTCTACGCCCGGCAGGTGGAGATGGTCGCCCTGCCGTACGAGGGTGTGGAGGTGGAATAGGCTCGCTGTCCGCCCATCGCCAGGTTGACAGCCACCGGCAGTGCCAGGCGGCGCATCATCGGCCGCCGGCGGAAACCTCGGAGATGAGCGGCACGATCATCGGCCGGCGGCGGATGCGGTCATAGATCATCTTCTGCAGTGCGGTGCGCACCAGATCGCCCAGGGCCTGCTTGCCGGCGTAATGGGGCTGTTGCTCTACCGTCTCGATGACCAGCTCGATCATCTCATTCATCAGGTTTTCCGCATCGCGCATGTAGACAAAGCCGCGCGACACGATTTCGGGCACATCCAGCAAGCGGCCGGTGCGCACATCCACGGCCATTCCGACCGCCACGAAGCCGTCCTGGGACAACAGCTCGCGATCCCGCAGGACCGCCGGCCCTACATCCCCCACACCGCTCCCATCCACAAACACGTATCCGCCCGGCACGCGCTCGCCGATCCTCCCACCCTCCGGGGTGAAGTGCAGGACATAGCCGTTCTCCACCACGAAGACGCGTTCCGGCGGGATGCCTAACTGGCGCGCCAGCACCCCGTGATGATGCAACTGCCGCAGTTCGCCGTGAATGGGCACAAAATAGCGCGGTTGTACCAGGCGCAGTAACAGTTTCTGCTCCTCCTGGCTGGCATGCCCAGAGACATGCACCTGGGCGATGCGGTCGTAAATGACATTCGCCCCGCGCTGGAACAGGCGGTTGATGACCTCGTTCACCTCTTCGTCATTGCCGGGGATGGGATGGGCGGAGATGACCACGGTATCCCCCGGCCCCACCTGGATCTGCTTGTGCAGGCCGCGGGCGATGCGCGCCAGCACGGCGGTCGGTTCTCCCTGGGTTCCCGTCGCCAGGATGGCCACCTTTTCCGGCGGCAGGTTCTGGGCATGGTTAATGGAAATCAGGAGCTTCTCCGGGATCTCCAGATAGCCTAGGTCGCGAGCGATCTCCACCATCTCTTCCATCGTCCGGCCGGTGATGGCCAGCTTGCGGTTGTGGCGGGCGGCCGCCCAGATGACCTGCTGGATGCGCGGCAGATGGGAGGCAAAGGTTGCCACGATCACCCGGCCTTGGGCATTGGAGAAGATCTCTTCGAACGCCGGCTGGACTGCCCGCTCCGACGGCGTGAAGCCCGGCGATTCGGAGTTGGTGGAGTCGGACAGGAGTACCAGCACCCCCTCGTTGGCGAAGGTCGCCAGGCGCGCCAGGTCCGCCGGCTCGTCAATCACCGGTGTGTAATCGATCTTGAAATCGCCCGAATGCACCACCAACCCTACCGGCGTGTATATCGCCAGCCCGACGCCGTCCGGGATGCTGTGGTTCACGCGGAAGAACTCCACCGTGAACGGCCCAATGGTCACCCGTTCCCCCGGGCGGACGATGTTCAGCGGCACGCCGGCGCGGTCGCGCGCCCGCACCTTGCTCTCGATAAAGCCGATTGTCAGACGCGTGGCATAGATCGGCGCCTGCACGTGCTGGAGGAAAAAGGGCAGCGCGCCGATGTGGTCCTCGTGTCCATGGGTTACCACGATGGCACGCACGCGGTGCAGTTTGTCCATCAGATAGCCGTAATCGGGGATGACCAGGTCAACGCCCAGCATGTCGTTCTCGGGGAACATGATGCCGGCGTCAATGACGAGGATATCCTCGCCGTACTCCAGCACCATCATGTTCTTGCCGATCTCGCCCAGTCCCCCCAGCGGGATAATGCGCAGTTCTTCTAATGCCATACGTACCGCTTCTCCATACACCTATGCCGGCCCTTTATCACAAACGATACCCCGACGAAAAGGCATGATTCGTCGGGGCACTCGTCCGCGCTGTATCGCCGGCGTTTCCTTTCCTTCCTTGGCTACAATTTCATATATCGTATCATGAACATCCCCATGTGTCAAAATCTCACGTCGCCGGGTCAGGCGACAGCCGCCTACGCGGTAATTCTCGCCGGTATTGCACGCTGAAAGCGAATAGGCTCCCACCCATGTGGGCGGGAGCCTGCACCACCCCCCTGGTGCGGCAGGGGTATAAGACACTGCCGGCGGTGGGGCACAGCCATCAGGACGCCGGCTCCGGCTCGGCGGCCGGCACCGCCGGCGCTTCCACCTTTGGTTCCTTGACGAACAGGACCACCAGCAGAAGCGTAGCCAGGGTCACGCCGGCCAGCATCAGGGCGGAGCTGGTCGGGCCGGAACGCTCCACCAGCATGCCGGAGATGCTGGGCAGGATGAAATAGCCCAGGCCGTTGGCGGTCATCACAATGCCCATCAGCACGCCGGCGTTCCACGGCCGCACACCCGGCTGTAACTGCGCCAGCCCCATGCGGATAGGCATCAGGGAGTTCATGGCACAGCCCATGATTATGATGATGAGAAACGCCAACCAGATGTTCTGCGGCCCCAACGGCAGGAAGAAGACCGACAGGAAGGCCAGCACCAGCACAACAGCTCCAAGGCTCATGATCAGTTTGGGCCGGCCAATGCGGAAGGCCCATGCAGGGACGATGAGCGAGGCCGGAATGCCCACCAGGGACATGACCGACAGCAGGAGCCCAACGGTGGTGAGCGCCACGCCGTAGCTGGCGAACTGCACGGGGAAGACCGCCGGCACGATGCCCAGATAGCCCACCAGGGCCAGGCTGAACGGCAGGAGGATGATGTTGTCCACATTCATCACCTGCTTGACCGATTCCCACAGGCCCACTTTGACCATGGGCGGCAGGGGTTCTGGCGGATAGGGAGGCTGTTCGCGCAGGAAGATCCACGACAGTGCCGCGCCGGCGGTGGCGATGAGGCCCAGCGTCAAGAACATGCCGCTCCAGCCGAGGGCGTTCAGCAGGGGGAAGATGATGGCGTTGCCGGCGGCGATGCCGGCGGCCAGCCCTACGTTGGCGATAGCGTTTGCCACGCCGACCTCACGCCGCGGGAACCACTTCAGCACCATGGCGCCGATGACCGACGTTGCCAGCCCCAGGCCGATGGAGCCGGTGACATTGAACAGAGCGAACAGCGGCCAGATACGGGTGCTGGCACGCAGTAACGCGCTTACGGCCAGCAGGGTTTGGGCGAAGCAGAAGACCAGCCGCCAGCCGAACTTATCGGTGGCGATGCCGCCGGGGAGCGATACCAGGCCGGAGAACAGGCCGAACAGGACAATGAGCACCAGGTTCGCCTGGCTGAAGCTGACGCCCCAGTCCCGGGAGAGGGAGCTGACCAGGGGAGCTACGCTGAAACAGGTCAGGGCCATCGTCGCAGAGGCCAGGGTGTACACGCCCACGATGACCCAACGGTACTTGTTGACCTCGTACTTCTCTGCCGGCATTGTGCTGTTCCTCCTTGTAAAGAGAGTGGTAGAAGAATGGGTTTGCCGCTTTCCAATGGGGAATCTCGACGGGCCCTGCACGAGCAGGGGGATATCCATTGTTCCTGTGCGCCGGCCCCCAGTGCATATTATACGCTAGTATATATAAGTTGTCAAGGCCGGCGGCGCGGGCGGACCATTTGACATTCCTTCTGCTGTATGGTATATTAGCTACAAATCATATCCAGAATGGCGATGATGGAAACGAGTAGGTGAGAAGCGGCTCTCCAGAGAGCCTGGGATAGGTGCGAGCCGGGTGGGTACGCCTCACTGAAAATCCTTCCGGAGCTGCCAGCCGAACGGCACGCAAGTGCCCAGTAGACCTGGCCGGCCTCGTCAGCCGTTATCCTGGACGGGGATATGTTGGTATCCCACAGAGTGAGCGGTCTGCTAAGAGGGGTGGTACCGCGGGAGTGGTGTGTGCTCTCGTCCCCATGGGGGAAGAGAGCATTTTTGTTGATGAGGACGGGACATGAGCGAAGAGGTGCGCGTGCGGCTCGCCGGCCCCCAGGACGAAGATGCTATCGTCGCCCTATGGCACGAACACATGCTTTGGCATCAGCAGTGCGACCCACGGCTGGCCCTGGCGCCGGACGCGCCGGCCCATTGGCGGGAAACCCTGCGGCTGTGGCTGGAGAACCGCGACATGCGCGTGCTGGTCGCCGAAAACCCCGCCGGCCAGATCGTCGGCTTCGCCATCGGCATGATTCGGGAGAACGCGCCGGTTATGCTGCCGGCCCGCTTCGGTTACATCAACGACCTGGCGGTCGCCGAGGCCTGGCGCCGGCGCGGCATCGGCCGCCGGCTGGTGCAGGCCTTGTTCGACTGGTTCACTCAGCAGGGGGTCACCACGTACCGTCTGACGACCGCACACCGCAACCCTGTCGCACAGGCCTTCTGGCGCTCCCTGGGCGCCGATGACCTGCTGGATGTGCTCTGGGGGGAAATACTATTGCCCGGCTCCTTACCAAACCAATAGCTATCTGCACAGGTTCGAGGCCCAGGTGCTGGCCTCCGATGAGGGGGCGTTGTGCTGGACCAGGTTGCCTTTGACCCGGCCGGCTCCTTGATGGGGACGGCCGGCGCCCCGAGGAACTGAAATGTGACCCAGGTGCGACGTAACTTCCAAGCGCCTCCGTACCTTGCCGCACCTCTTGTAGAGCCGGCTTTCGGTGGGCCAAATGGCCCAGGAGTGCAAGAGGAGGTGCACGATGAAACGCAGATGGACATTCGTAAGCGGCCTGCTGGCGGTGGTGCTGCTGGCCCTGGCCGTGGGGCCGGGGCAGGCCCAGGGACCACAGCCGTCAGGAGAGGGTGTGCAGCCGGAGGGAGAGGTGGGCATCCAGGCCGCCCTGGGCACCGCCTTCACCTACCAGGGCCAACTCAAAAAGGACGGCAACCCGGTCAACGGCACCTGCGACTTCCGATTCAATCTGTGGGATGCTGCAGCGGGGGGCAACCAAATCGGCCCGAACCAGGAAAAGACCAATGTCCCGGTGAGCAACGGCCTGTTCACCGTTCAGTTGGACTTTGGCGCTGGAGCCTTCCAGGGCGATGCCCGCTGGCTGTGGGTCCGCGTCCGCTGCCCGGCAGGGAGCGGTACTTATACCGCCCTTTCCCCTCGCCAGCCGCTGACTCCAGCACCCTACGCGCAGGCCCTGCCGGGGTTGTGGACACAGCAGAACGCCACCAGCCCCAACATCATCGGCGGCTACAGCGGCAATAGTGTGACGGGCGGCGTGGTGGGCGCGGCGATCGGCGGCGGAGGGGCCAGTGGCAACACCAATCGCGTGACCGATAACTATGGCACAGTGGGCGGGGGCCAAAACAACCAGGCAGGTGATGGCGGCGGGACGACGGACGACGCGTCCTACGCCACCATCGGCGGGGGCTCTCGAAACAGTGCCAGCAGCACCTACGCCACCATCGGAGGGGGCTATCGAAACACCGCCAGCGGCAACTACGCCACCATCGGCGGCGGCAATGACAACATCGCCAGCTCCTCCAGGGCCACCATCGGCGGGGGCAATGACAACACCGCCAGTGGTTATGCCGCCACCGTCGGCGGAGGCGAGAACAACACCGCCGGAGGCGACCTTGCCACCGTAGGAGGGGGCTGGGCCAACATCGCCAGCGATTGGTCCACCACTATCGGTGGGGGCTATGAAAACACCGCCAGCGGCACCTACGCCACTGTTCCAGGGGGCTGGGCGGCGGGAGCCACGCATTATGGCGAAATGGCCTACGCTACTGGAAGTTTTGGGTTTGGTGCCAGGGGCGATGCTCAAACGTCCCTTTACGTCATGCGCATAGAACGACTCTGCGAGGCGGGTACGTGGTACGACCTGTATCTCAACGGCAACCTTACTCCTCCTGAGTTCCTTACCATCGCCCAGGGTCGCACCGTTGCCTTTGATGCGCTGGTGGTGGGGCGCACGCTGGGCGGCGAATCCGCCGGCTACTATATCCGGGGGGTCGTGGAGAACGCCGGCGGCACGGTGAGTTTCATCGGTACACCCGTGGTGTCCGCTCTTGGCGAGGATGACTATGCGTGGAACGTTCGCGCCGTGGCCCATAACACGTATGGTCTTGTCATCCAGGTGCAGGGCAACGGCGAGACCATCCGCTGGGTGGCCACGGTGCGCACCGCAGAGGTCTCCTGGTAGGAGGCGGGCGATGAAGGGCTCACGTTGTACGGTGCATGGGTCGCGCCTGTTACCCCTGGTCGCCCTGCTGTCGCTGGCCGTCGCCGCCAGCGTCTCTGCCCAAACGGGCGGCGGCTACGATTTGACCTGGAGCACGATAGACGGCGGGGGGTACACCTGGAGCGAGGGCGGTGGCTACGCCCTGGGCGGCACGGCCGGCCAGCCGGATGCCGGGATGCTCTCCGGCGGGGGCTACACCCTCTCCGG
>JACIWP010000089.1 GCA_014360855.1 Anaerolineae bacterium | reverse complement strand
GAACGCGCCGCCGGCGTCCGCCAAAGGTATATGCCGGCGGCCAGCACCAGCATCGCCAGAATTGCCCCGATGATGATGCGAGGGGTGCGCTTCATAACCGACCTCCGATCCCCAGGTTCCGGTCAGCGGCTTTCGCCTGTTCCCCGACCCGGGCAATAAAGACATCCTCCAGAGAAGGTGGGATATGATTGACCGCATAGACGCGCACACCGGCCTTCTCCAGCATCTCCCGCACCTCGTCCGCGCGGGCGCCGGCGTCCGGGCCGATCGCATGCACCAACGTGCCATACAGCGCCACCTCATCAAACACGCCGCTGGCCCGCAGAAGCTTCACGGCCTCATCCGGCGCCTCGCTGTCAATCTCCAGCACCTGGCCGGGCATCTGGCGCTTGATTTCCTCCGGTGTGCCCTGCGCGATGATGCGCCCGCGGTAAATGAATGCCAGGCGGTGGCAGTGCTCCGCCTCATCCATGTAATGGGTGGTGACCAGGATAGTGGTGCCGGCGTCGGCCAGCTCGTACAGCAGGTCCCAGAAGGCGCGGCGGGAGATGGGGTCCACGCCGGCGGTCGGCTCGTCAAGGAACAGCATCTCCGGTTCGTGCAGGATGGCCGCGCCCAGCGCCAGCCGCTGTTTCCATCCGCCGGAAAGGTTGCGGGTCAGCTCGCGTTCGCGCCCTTTCAGGCCGGCCATCTCCAACACGAACTCCTTCCGCTGTCGGAGCCGCTCCCCGCGCACGCCGTAGGTACGGCCGAAGAAATCGAGGTTCTCGGAGACGGTCAGGTCATAATAGAGGCTGAAGCGCTGGGACATATAGCCGATGCGTTGGCGAATCTCCTCGGTCTGCCGGCGAATGTCGAAGCCCAGCACGGTAGCTTCGCCGGCGGTCGGCCGCAGTAGCCCTAACAGCATACGGATAGTGGTCGTCTTGCCGGAGCCGTTGGGTCCCAGGAAGCCGAATATCTCCCCGCGGCGGATGGTGAAGTGGACATTGTCCACCGCCGTGAAATCGCCGAACTTTTTTACCAGGCCGCGCACCTCCACCGCCAGCTCATCCGCCATGGCCTTCTGCTCCCGATGCCGTAATTTCAGCCTGCAGGCGGGCGTTCTGCCGGCGGATCAGGCTGATAAACGCCTCTTCCATGCGCGCCCGCGTGCGGCGCATGGAGAGCACGGGGATGCCGGCCTCTTCCAAACGGGCGGCGATGGCCGGCATGTGCTCCTCGGCGTTGTCCACGATGAGATGAAGCATCTCGCCGTAGGTCTGCACCTCCAGGACGCCCGGCGCATCCTGCAGAAGCAGGCGTGCCTGCCGGAAGGCGCCCACCTGCAGTTCGATCACCTCGCCCTCGATCATCTGACGGATGCGCGCCGGCGTGTCGCACACCATCAGCCGGCCCTGGTACATCAGGCCGACGCGGGTACAGCGCTCCGCCTCGTCCATATACGGCGTGGTGATGACCAGGGTAACGCCGGCGAGGTGCAGTTCCGTCAGGATCTGCCAGAATTCGCGGCGCGAGACCGGGTCCACACCGGTGGTCGGCTCGTCCAGCAGAAGGATGGGCGGTTGATGCAGGAGCGCACAGGCCAGGGCCAGCTTCTGTTTCATGCCGCCGGAGAGGTAGGCGGCGCGCCGGCCGGTGAACTCCGCCAGGCCGGCGAAGCGCAGTAACCGCTCGATGCGCTGGGAACGCTCCGGCTCCCGCACGTCGAAGATATCGGCGAAGAAGAGCAGGTTCTCCATGACGGTCAGGTCGCCGTACAGGGAGAACTGCTGGGGCATGTAGCCGATTTGACGCTTGAGGGCCTCCGCCTGGCGCACGGTATCACAGCCGGCGACGCGCGCCGACCCTTCGCTCGGGCGCATCAGCCCGCACAGCAGGCGCAGGGTGGTGGTCTTGCCGGCGCTGTCCGGGCCGAGCAGGCCAAAGATTTCCCCGCGGTAGATGGTCAGGTCCAGATGATCTACTGCTACCACCTTGCGGAAGCGCCTGGTTAACCCTCGGGTCTCGATGACCACGTCGGACATATCGGACTGCCTCTCGCTCATTCCAGCCGTTTGCGGAAGCGCATCGCGGCCGCGCCCATGATGCACACACCGAAGATGAGGAGCGGGATCACATGCGGGATCAGCAGGTTCAGGCCCACGCCCTTCAGGATAATCCCGCGCATGATGACCAGCATATAGCGCAGTGGGATGAGGTAGCTGAGCGCCTGCAGGGCCGGCGGCATGGCCTCGATCGGGAAGAAAAAGCCGGCCAAGAAAATGGACGGCAGCAGGGTCAGCCAGACCAACAGCATCGTCTCCTGCTGGGTGTTGGCCACGCTGGTGGCCATACGTCTCATGGGTCCCTCACCTCACTGCCGGCGGCACTTCGCCGTCATGCGCCTGCCCGGGGCCATGCTGTTTTATCATATCCGGCGGGGCCGGCCTGTCAAATACGGAGGCCTCGAAAAGGTACAGCGGGCACATCCGGTTCAGAAGCCCCATCCCTGAGCCTGCTCCCGCGCCGGCATACCATCTTCATGACCCTTCCAAGACCCGCCGTACCGCGTTTGACGGCCGGCGGCATTTGGTTATAATTTGCATGTATCATGAAAGCACGCGAGTTCTCCGAGCTAACTGTCCTACCGGCGCATAGCCCACGGCGGTTAGCCGCAGTAGACCAATGAGGTCTCAAGGGTGATGGCGGAAACGCCCTCGCCTCCCGTGCTTGGAAAGGAGAACGGTCCATGCAACTACATCCTGTCCGATCGGCTCGCCGGCATATTCCCCCTGGCCCGCGAGCGGTTATTTTCCCCCGATGCCGCCGGCTGTTTTCCCCAGGCCCCGCCCGGCCAGAGGAGGGTCTATGCCCTGCTTGGATTCGCTAGCGCGTCCTATCAGCTACCTCCGCATCTCGGTCACCGACCGGTGCAACCTGCGCTGTATCTACTGCATGCCGGCGGAGGGCATCCCACATAAGTTCTCCCATGATGAGATACTGCGCTACGAGGAGATCGCGCGGGTGGTGGAGGCGGCCGCCGGCCTGGGCATCAGCAAAATCCGCCTGACCGGCGGAGAGCCGCTGGCGCGCCTGGGCATCGCCGAGCTGGTACGCATGATCGCCGCCGTGCCGGGCATTGACGACATCTCCATGACCACCAACGGCATCCTGTTGTCCCGACACGCCCAGGAGCTGAAGGCCGCCGGCCTGCATCGGGTCAACGTCAGCCTGGACACCCTCCAGCCGGCGCGCTTCCGACAGATCACGCGATTGGGCGAGCTGGATGACGCACTGGCCGGCATCGAGGCCGCGGAGCAGGCCGGCCTGCATCCCATCAAGATCAATACCGTGGTCATGCGGGGCCTGAACGATGACGAAGTTCCCGACTTCGCCCGGCTGACGCTGGCGCGGCCCTGGCATATCCGCTTCATCGAGGTCATGCCGGTGGGGGAAACCGCCGGCATGGCCAAAGTGGGTTTTGTGCCGGTGGCGGAAATCCGCGCCCGCATCGAGGCAGAGGTGGGACCGCTGGAACCATCTGACGGGGCGGGGCGGGGGGCCGGGCCGGCGCGCTACTATCGACTCCCGGGCGCACCCGGCACCATCGGCTTCATCTCCGCGGTCAGCGAGCACTTCTGCTTCCACTGCAACCGTCTGCGCCTGACCGCCGACGGCAAACTGCGGCCCTGCCTGCTCTCCGATCAGGAGATTGATATCCGCGCCGCCCTGCGCCGCGGCGCCGGCCTGGAGGAACTGCAGGTCATCCTCCGCCAGGCCATCGAACAGAAACCGGCCGGCCATCATCTGGCCGAGGACATCACCGCCACCGGCCGGCTGATGTCGCAGATCGGGGGGTGAGGAGCGGGCCGGGGGCCATGGACCACACGGGGCGGCCGGCGCGGCAGTACGCCTGGGATGACCCAGATGGGCGCGTAGGGCGACGCATGCGCCGCCCTACTTACTATGTGCGAGGGAGACCATGAACGATACACCAACCAATGTCGAAAATCCATCCCTGACCCATGTGGATGCACAGGGACAGGTGCGCATGGTGGACGTCACCGCCAAACCGGACACTGAACGCGTGGCGGTGGCGCGCGGGCGCGTCTATATGCGCGCCGAGACTCTGCGCTTGATCCAGGCCGGCCAGATGAAGAAAGGCGATGTGCTGACCACGGCCCGCATCGCCGGCATCATGGCCGCCAAGCACACCGGCACCCTCATCCCCATGTGCCACCCGCTCCTGCTCACCCATGTGGCCGTTGAGCTGACGCCGGGGCCGGCGGACCAGGAGCCGGCCTATATTGATATCGAGGCGGCGGTGCGCACCACCGGCAAGACCGGCGTGGAGATGGAGGCCTTGACCGCCGTGTCGGTGGCGGCGCTGACCATTTACGACATGGCGAAGGCCGTGGACCGCGGCATGCGCATCACCGATATCCGGCTGGTGCGCAAGGCCGGCGGCAAAAGCGGGGAAATCATCCTGGAGGAATAAATATGCGCGTGCGTCTGCGTCTCTTCGCATCACTGCGCGACGCGGCCGGCATCGAGGCCGTCGAATTGGAACTGCCCGACGATATCACCGTCGGGGAAGCGTTGGATCAGCTCTGCGCCCTGTATCCCGCGTTGGGCCGCTGGCGGGAGCATATCATGCTGGCGCGCAACCGCCGTTATGTGACCATGGAGGACCGGCTGGCGGACGGCGATGAGATCGCCCTCTTCCCGCCGGTGAGCGGAGGATGAGCCATGGGCGGCGCCGGCAAGAAGCGTTTCGAGATCGTCACATCGCCGATCGACGTCAATGACGTCGTGGGGCGGGTCATGGCGCCGGCGTATGGGGCGGTCACGGCGTTCATCGGCGTGGTGCGGGACCACAGCCGCGGCCGGCAGATCCGCTACCTGGAGTACGAGGCCTATCCCGAGATGGCCGAGGAGATGCTGGAGCAGATCGGGCGGGAGATCCGGGAGCGCTGGCCGGCCATCGAGGATGTCAGCATCGTGCACCGCATCGGCCATCAGGAGCCGGGGGAGATCAGCGTGGTGATTGCCGTGGCGGCCGGCCATCGAGCCGACACCTTCGATGCGGCCCGCTATGCCATCGACCGCATCAAAGAGATCGTCCCCATCTGGAAGAAGGAGGTGGCGGCCGACGGCGAGTGGTGGGTGGAGGGGCCGGCACACCCGCAGGCATAAAGAAAGGGGCCGCTGGGAAATCCCAGCGGCCCCATGCTATTGTGCGTTAGTCGCAGTGCCCTGGGCCGATGTAACCGTTGTTGTAGTAATCGAGCGTGGTCATCCAGCCAAGGACCATTTTCCGCTGGGCCTTGGAGAGGGAGGACCAGGCGGTGTAATCATACATGGCCAGGAAATCATCCGCGGCGGTGATGACGTCGGCCACTGCAGAGCCATCCGCTCCGTTCTTGATGTTCAGCTTGGCGGCCAGCAGTTGGGCGTAGAGCTTGGTGATGCCGTTGGACGGATGCCCCAAGCCCATGCTGAGGATGTTCACGGCCTGGGAGGCGGTCGTCACCTGCACGGACTTGGCGCCGCCGGCATTGCCGAGCCAGATGGGCAGGAGCGGGGTCACGCGGTCAGGATTGCGGCCGGTGAAGCCGGCGTGCGTCTTCCAATAGCCGATGGTCAGCGTGCAGCCCCCCGCGCAAGGCCCGCTGTACACCGTCACATTGGCGGTTGCCGTGCGGGTCTCCCCGGAGTCTTTCTCCGTCAGCGTAGCGGTGTTGGGAAACTCATAATAGGTGTCGCACATGGCCGAGACGTTGGTGATCACCACGCAGTACGAACCGGTGCGGGAATCCGTCAGGTGCACCGGGAACTGCGGTCCACAGGGATCATCACAGCAGGTGTACTGGCAGGAGAAGCCGTCCGGGCAGGTCAGCGAATCGGTCACGTCCGCTTCCGCATCATACTCGATGACGGTCGGCTCGCTCGGCAAGAAGAAACCCGCCTTCGGCTCCGGCCCCCATTCTTCTCCCAGATGACCCGAGTGGTTGGTGATGGTGATCTTCACAGAGTTGCGATAGATGGCGCCGGCCACCGGGATGAAGGTGATGGAATACGGGTAGCAGGCGCTCTCGCCCGGCCCAAGCTGCGCGCTGGGGATAATGGTCTGCGATGCACCCGGCAGGGGCTGGAATTGACCATCGCCGGTCTTGTACTCCACCTGGTCGACCAGCTTCAGGTTCTCCGTGACTCGGTCTCCGCCGTTGGTCACGCAGATTTCCCCGCTTACACCGAAGACCTCCTGTTCGGAGACGAGGGTGCGCGTGGCGGTCAGCGTGTAGGTGAACGTCCCGCTCTGCCCGGCGGGGATTTCCATCGACGTGGGGGTCACCGATTTCGTCAGCGACCAGTCATAGGTGCGGTAGATTTTCCACCAGCCGGCGGCGGTCTTTTCTGCGGTCAGCGTGGTGCCGGCTTGCCCCTGCCCCTGCACCGCCAGGGTTCCGGAAACAAACAGCGCCAGGATTGCCAGGATGGCTACAACAGCTAACAGGGGACGTTTCATGTTTTCCCTCCTTCGGGATCATTTGCAACTGCGCGCCCTGCGCGGAAACCAACGGCTCATGGAAATGTGGGCAAGAGTGAGGATATTGTTGAGGCTACGAACCCGCGCCTCAGCTTCCCGTTCCCTCATCAGGAATGCCGTGGCCGGGCTCCATAGTTCCCACCCATTTTTTATTATACTCGTCAATGATGGATTTGTCAAGTATCATTGTTCAATTTATTGCCATGATATTTTGTTAATAATAACAATACTTAATGTTCATTCGTATCATATGGAGATGCGATACGTATCATTGCACGCGCGAAAATACACCTGCATGGTGATGACAATTTATTCATCTTCACGGCACCGAACTGTTGGGAATGGAAACGTAGGGGCTCCAGAACGAGAGCGACCCCTGCCTTGGGGAGCACTGGTGCACGGGAAGGCCAGCGGCCATTCATGGAAAAACCCTCCCGCAGGTGTGCAACCTGCGGGAGGGTGCTGTGGCATTCGGGCAGTAACGCGGTTACTCCAGGAAGCTCAGGATCCAGGCCTGGTCATCGGCGGTATCCACGCGGTAGCCGCCGCTGGTGCCGGCGCAGTTGGCGTTCAGGCCGTACGAAGTGATGGCGGCAATGGCGTTGCTGGTGCCGTAGAAGATCGGGCCGCCGGAATCGCCGAAACAGGTGCCGCCGGAACCGTTGCCCTTGCCGGGGTTATTGGTGAACGTGGCCGAGGTGCCGGCGGGGATGCCGGCGGTGCCGTTCACGTCCACCAGTTGTACCGTTCCCTGATAGCGCACCCGGTCGGACTCCAGAGTCGGCTTGACGCTTTGCAAGCCGTAACCCACTACCGTGAAACTACGGTCCTGCAGGCCGCGCCGCGTGGCAATCTGGTCCAGCAGGCCGATCTCCGCCAGCGTGCCGTACGTATCCAGATAGACCGGTTGGCTGAGGATGACGATGCCGGCGTCGTTGAGGAAGAAGGCGGCGTCATCATACGCCGGATGGGTATAAATGGCGGCAAACTCAATGCTGGTACCCCCGCCAACAGGATAGCCGTTTGCCGGAATACCGGACTCGACGTCGGCCTCAAACCAGACCCGTCCGCCCGAGGTACCGTAGGTGCAGTGGCCGGCGGTGAGCATGACCGTCGGAGAGAGCAGGGTTCCACTGCAGCGCCAGGCCGGCCGGCCGCCTACGTCGAACACCAACAGGCCCACATAGGGATGGGCATCCCCATCCGGTTCCCCGAACTTCACGGCCGAGGCGGGCACTGCCAGGAGCAGTACCACTGTGATCACCGCCAGCATCACCCAAAGTTGCCTGCGCATCTTGTCACCTCCTATGAGCACTCGATGTGCATCGTCCTACGATGGACTCCACCCTTCCCAAACCGCGACAAATGTGGTGCTGTAGGATCGCCTCACCTCCTTTCATGCGTGTAAGGGACCTAAGCATAGCGGTTCATTCCAATGGCGAGCCGGCGTGCGTGCCCTTACCACAAGGCTTCGCCAGCTCGCCGGCCGGCATACCCATCGGCCGTATCCGGGTCAGGGGGTGTCAGGGAATGGCATGGTGGGCAAGGACGTGTACGAGAGATTGGGCATCGGTGCAAGCCAGATGCGTAATCACCCCTGCACCGCACGGGTTTCCACCCTCATTATCGCGCACTTATGCAGAATGTGCAAGCGTTTCGAGAAGCTTGAATTTCCCTGTGAAATATGATATCATGGCCTTTGCATGCAGGAACGCGGGGTATGGGTCGGGCCGGTTGGCCCCTGTATGACATTCCCAACAGGACAGGCACAGGACAATATGCGCGCGTTGATCGTCTCCGACATCCATTCCAATCTGCCGGCCTTTCAGGCCGTGCTCCAGCAGGCCGCCCCCTTCGATATCATCTGGTGCCTGGGCGATGTGGTCGGGTACGGCCCCCAGCCGAACGAGTGCATCGAACTTCTGCGAGAGCATCCGCACCTGGCGGTGGCCGGCAACCATGACTGGGCCGCGTTGGGCCGGCTGGACCTGGCCGAGTTCAACGCCGAGGCCCGCTGGGCCGCCCGTTGGACCGCCGAGGCGCTGTCCCCGGACAACCGCGCCTATCTGGAGGCCCTCCCCACCCGCCTGGTGCAGGAGCCTTTCACCATCGTTCACGGCAGTCCGCGCGAACCCATCTGGGAATATATCCTCTACTCTTTCGTGGCCGCCGCCAATTTCGAGCACTTCGACACCCCTTACTGCCTTATCGGGCACACCCATTCGCCGGCGCTCTTTGTCGAACGCACAGAAGGAGAGTCGCGCATCATCGAAGCCGACCTGCCCCCGTTCGAAGAGCCCGTGCCGCTGGGCGAGGGACGCTGTATCATCAACCCCGGCAGTGTCGGCCAGCCGCGTGACGGCGACCCGCGCGCCAGCTACGCCATCTGGGACACCGATAAGGGCGAGCTGGTCATCCACCGGGTGGACTATGACATCGAGGCCATCCAGACCCTGATGGCGGAGCTGGGCTTTCCGGCGCGCCTCATCGCCCGCCTGAGCTACGGCTGGTGAGGCTGGGGACATGGCCCGGGAACAAAGGCCGGCGCGTCGGCGTCTTACGCGTGTGTCGCAAGCCCGGCGCCTCGCATCCCTTGCCGGGCCCCTTGCCAGAGGAGGAGAAGGAACATGAGGCGTTCTCGGTCGTTGTGGTGGGGCATCATTATTGTAATGGCGCTGGCCCTGGCCATGACCGCTTGCGCGTCGGCGCTCAAACGGGAAGCCGGCGTGCCCCTTCCGCAGGCCGTCCCCCCGGTCGCGGCCACCGTGGTGGTGGAAAAGGCGGTCGTTCAAGAAGGCGCCGCGGACTTGAGCACCTACCAGGTGGGGTCGCTCACCGAGCGCATGATCATCCGCACGGGCAACCTCACCCTGGTGGTGAAGGACACCGCCCTGGCCATGAACCAGGTGCGTGACCTGGTAGAATCCATGGGCGGCTATGTGGTGGAGTCCAACGCCTACCGGGATCAAGGGTTACTGCGCGGCCGCATGGCGGTGCGCGTGCCGGCGGAGAAGTTCGACCAGGCCATGGATGGCATTCGCGCCGTGGCAGTGCGCGTGGAGAGCGAAAGCTCTTCCGGACAAGATGTGACAGAGGAATACTCCGACCTCTCCGCGCAACTGCGCAACCTGGAGGCCACGGAGACGGAACTGCGCGAACTGCTGGCCACCGTGCGCGAGCGCACCGGCAAAGCCGAGGACATCCTCGCCGTCTACCGCGAGCTGACCACCATCCGCGGTGAGATCGAGCGGGTGAAGGGGCGCATGCAGTACCTGGAGCGAATGACCGCCCTGGCGACCATCAACGTCGAGCTGATCCCGGACGAACTGCAGAAGCCGGTGGTGGAAGAGCCGTGGAGCCCACAGGTAACCTTGAAGGAGGCACTGCGCGCGCTGGTGAACGCCGGCCGCTTCCTGGTGGATGCCCTGATCTGGCTCGTGGTGGTCGTGCTCCCCATCCTGATCGTCATCGCCCTGCCCGTGGTAGCGCTGGTCCTGATCATCCGGGCCATCGGGCGCCGGCGGCGCAAACCCGCAGAGTAATCAACCCGACACAGGGGCGGTCGCAACGGACCGCCCCTTATTTTCTTCCTAATTCCCCATTCCTGGGGCTCTCTGACAGTTGCCGGCGCCGGCTTCGGCCGCCCGGCAGTGCTTCACCAACGCTGATAGTGCACGCGTGCCGGGTCGTACTGCGTACGGGCCGCCGGGTGTTCCGCCGGGTGACCGACGGCGATAAGGCACAAGGGAACGAGGCCGGCGGGGATGCCCAGCACCTCCCGCACCATCTGCTCCCGCTCGGCGCGCGGATGGACCCCCAGCCATACGCTTCCCAGCCCCATGCCGGCTGCGGCCAACAGGATGTTCTCCGTCGCGGCCGAGCAGTCCTGCACCCAGTAATCGGAGACGGCAGGTTCGCCCACGACGGCGATGCACAGCGGCGCCTCGAAGAGCATTTTCGCGTAGGGGTGGCGCTCCGCCAGGGTGTCGAGTATCTTCCGCTCCGTGACCACGACGAAGTGCCACGGCCGGCGGTTGGCCGCCGAAGGCGCGGCCATGGCCGCTTTCAGCAGGGTGGTGATTTGCTCCTCGGTGACGGGCTCCGGCGTATAGCGGCGCACACTGCGCCGCGCCAGGATATTCGGAACTGGGATTGTGTCCATAGCACGTCTCCCCGGTATCGCTTGGGAAAGGTCTTTCAGAATCTTATCACATCCAGGCACTGGAGCAAACGAGCAAGCCCTATACAGTCAGTTACGTAAGTGGAGATGCGGAAACCCCGCCCCTGGCCATCCCCTTCTTCTTACCGCCGGCCGCTGTACTCCAGCGCCTCGTCGCACATGGCGAGGATGTTCTGCGGCGGCACCCCGTGCTGGATATGATGCACGGCTGCCAGGACGTACCCGCCCCCATCCGCCAGGTCGTCGATGCGCCGGCGCACCTCGGCGCGCACCTCCGCCGGCGTGCCGCGCGGCAGGACGCGCTGTGTGTCCACGGCGCCCCAGAAGCACAGCTCCCGGCCGAACTCCCGCTTCAGCGCGGCGGTATCCATGCCGGCGGCGGAAACCTGCACCGGGTTGAGGATCTGCACCCCCATATCAATCAGGCGGGGGATCATGGGCACCACCGAGCCG
>JACIWP010000088.1 GCA_014360855.1 Anaerolineae bacterium | reverse complement strand
AAACTGCCGATGAATGTCGACAGCGGGCGCAGGCCATCGTCGAGGCCAAGGCCGGCGGTATTGCTGATCTCGCACTGCGTCAGCACTACCTGCATTCCAAGTCTGGCGTGGATTGACCGATTCGTTTTGTAGCCATTTTGTAGCCATCCTTGTGTCATACTGCTATCCGGAACTGA
Source organism: Anaerolineae bacterium (assembly GCA_014360855.1). Lineage (NCBI taxonomy): Bacteria > Bacillati > Chloroflexota > Anaerolineae > Anaerolineae bacterium. The sequence goes on along the minus strand of JACIWP010000088.1, from coordinate 11,044 downwards.
CGCGCACAGTGCTGGATAGCAGTTTTTGTTGCCCGCCCGTCTCCAGCTCTATCCGCGGCGTGTATGATGGAGAATCAGAGGTCATGAGGTAACAGCAGGAGGGAAGCCATGTCCCGCAAACTATGGGTGGTCTGCATCATGGTGGCGTTGGGCCTGATGGCCGGCTTTATGCTGACCCTGGCACAGGAGCCAAGCTCCCAGGGGGATGTAGAAGTACAGGCAGTGGTGGGCACCGCCTTTACCTATCAAGGCCAGCTTCGCCAGGGCGGCAATCCGGTCAACGGTGCCTGCGACTTCCAGTTCAGTCTGTGGAATGCCGGCAGTGGTGGTGTCCAGGTCGGCACGACCCAGACCAAGACCAATGTGATGGTGAGCAACGGTCTGTTCACGGTACAGGTGGACTTTGGTACCGGCACCGTTTTCACATCCCCGCCTTTCACGGGCGATGCGCGCTGGCTGGCGATCGCTGTTCGCTGTCCGGCGGGAAGCGGAAGTTACACGACGCTTGCCCCGCGCCAGGCGCTGACCGCGGTGCCATATGCGCTTTCCCTACGGCCGGGCGCGGTCATCAGCGGGAGTATGGCACTGCCTAATGCGGCGATGGCAGTGGTAAATTCCGCCAATGGCCCGGGTATCAGTGGTTACAGTCTTGGCACCGGGATATCGGGCATCAGCGCCGGCGACAACACGATTGCCGTGCTGGGCGAAGCGACTGGCGCCCACGGCGTCGGTATGGTCGCGAGGCACACGCTGAGCGGGAACTACGCGGAGCTAGGGCTTGATTACACGGCCCTGCGCGCCGTGGCGGCCGTAGGCGACGCCATACGCGGCGAAAGCGGGACGTCAGCCAAATCCGGTGTGTATGGCGTGAACTCTGCGAACGATGGGTACGGCGTCTTTGGCCGCAACTCCAACACGGCTAATTTCGGCTATCTGGGAGGATCGGCCGCCGGCACCTACGGAGAGGCCCGCTCCATGCACGGTATCGGCGTGTGGGGTGTATCCACCGTCAATTCCGGTGTCGGTGTGCGGGCGGAAGCCAATGCCGCCGGCGGCACCGGCGTGGATGCCAGAGCGTACGGAACCAATGGGATCGGCATTCGGGCAGAGGGAGGACCGGGCGGCGTAGCGGCTCAGTTCCGGGGGAACGTCCGGGTGGTGAGCAAGGGCAGTGGAGCCACGATCATCGAGCTGGGCGAAGGGCTTGACTATTCGGAGGGATTTGATGTCGTTGATGGGACCTCCATTGAACCTGGCATGGTGCTCATCATAGATGCGGCGCATCCTGGCAAGCTCACTATCAGCACAGAGCCTTATGACCGCAGGGTGGCCGGCATCGTGGCAGGTGCGCAGGGCCTGGGCTCTGGCGTGCGTCTCGGCGTGGATGGGTTTGACTATGACGTGGCGCTGGCCGGCCGGGTATTCTGCTATGTCGATGGCACCTATGGGGAGGTACTGCCCGGGGATTTGCTGACCACATCCCCTACCCCAGGTTATGCCATGGTCGTGAAGGATCACGAGAGAGCTCAGGGTGCCATCCTCGGCAAAGCGATGGAGGCACTACCGGAGGGAGAACAGGGGCAGATTCTGGTGTTGGTCACCTTGCAGTAAGGCAGTGCTAGGGCAAATTCATTTGGCGGAGCGCGGGAGCCGTGCATATCTGCAGTGGTATTCCTTTTGAGACAGCGGCGAAACCTGCTCCACGGAAGATCTAATGCTGGGCAGGAATGCCGGCGGCTTGGATATGGAGGTATAGGCCAATGAGAACCAGGGGCCTGGGGCTTGTCCGATGGATGGTCCGCCTGCTGTACGCGGCAGTTGTCGCCTTGCTGTTGTCCTTATTGGGCGTCCCGCCAGTTCAGCAAGGGATGGCCGTCTCTCCTGAGGAGCCGGCGGTCATCACGGCGGAGGAGGCAACCGCCGCGGCCGAGAGCTGGCTGAAGTTCATCTTGGAGCGGGACGGTCAGTGGGCCGGCACTGCCACACCCTCCCTCGGCCCGCTCGGCGCACTGCGCCGGGGTGATATGACGGTAGGGTATTACGTTCCGGTCCGCCCGCGAGGCTACATCGCCCTCTCGAACATCCGGGATTTCGAGCCTGTGATGGCGTATTCGACCGAGAGTGACCTGGACCCCGTGGAAGAGAGGGGTATGGCCGGCCTGTTGAAGGACGTGGGGCAGGCCCGCGTCGAGTACATACTGCGCGAGTTTGGAAGCCTAGAGGCGGCCCGGCTGAAGGATATTGACCCGGACACGTCGGCGCGAAACCGCGAAATCTGGAAGCGCCTGCTGGTGCCGGCGGCCGGCAGTCTGTCCGAGCTGAGTTCAATGCTGTCCATGAACAGCGGCAGGGCCGGCCCGCTGATCCAGACCGCTTGGGACCAGATGCCCCCGTATAACAATCGGTGTCCGACCCAGGGATGCTCCTGGCCTGGGTATGGGAACTACAACCAGAATGCCGTGGCGGGATGCGTGCCAGTGGGGATGGCGCAGATCATGCGCTTTTTCTCCTGGCCCCCCTCGTTCGGGGGACAAGCGTACCAGTGGACGAACATGCTGGAGATATACCTATGGGACCCGGTGGAGCGCCGATTTGAGGATGCGACCGGAAGGCCGGTGACGCAAGCGGAGATTGATGCCGTGGCTGACCTGGTCGCGGATGCCGGCTCCACGCTGGATATTGACTACGGCTGTTCCTCTACCACAGCGTATATGTGCAACTGGTATTACGATGACGCCCGCGATGCCTTTGAAGACCATTTCTTCTACTCGGACCCCGAATGGGATGAACCCTGGTGCGAGGAACGCGATAGTTACAATTTCATGGAATGGTGGTACATGATTGTGGAGGAGGTGGACCACAATCGCCCCATGCTGTACCGCATCGCGGATACCGACTTTGCCCACCTGATTGTGGTTGATGGGTATGATGACACAAGCGGGCAGTATCAGGTGCACGCGAATTACGGATGGGGAGATGGGCATACCACCTGGTACACGCTGGATCAATTCGACTGCCGAGGCCCCTGCGATTGGGGAAAGTACGAGATGGTGCGCATGATTTATCCCCGGACGGGGATGTGTGTGCATATTGCCGGATTGTTCAGTCCCGCCAGCGTCCCCTACTATGTGTACTGCGACCTGTTGCTGTACAACGTCACCATTCAGGGAGGCGCCTGGTTTCAATTCCTGCCAGGCAAGAAGGTCACCTGTGCGGAAGCGACCACCGCCGAGATTATCGGGAACAATGACCCGGGCACCAGGTTTTACTCCGAGGGCATCTTCTCGCGAGGCCTGAGGGTTGGCGGGGGTGGGAAGATCAAGCTGTACCCTGCCGGGAGCATTAAGGTGTACTGAGGGGAGGGGAGACAAGGATGAGAGGCAAGCACGGCTTCACCTCGGTGATTTTGACCGTTGGCATACTGCTCTTGGTTGCCCTGTCCGGCCTGGCCGCGGCCCAAACCGGCGGCGGTTATGACCTCACCTGGAATACGGTAGATGGCGGTGGTATCACTTTCGGCGAGGGCGGCGGCTATGCATTGGGAGGTACGGCTGGTCAGCTGGATGCCGGCCTGCTGAGCGGCGGTGCGTTCACGCTCGCCGGCGGTTTCTGGGGCAGGAGCATGGCCGGCATGCCGGCAGGTTTCCATGTCTACCTGCCGCTGGTGTTGAAAGTCCATCCGTGAGATGTATCCAAAAGGAGGCGAACTATGGCACACTTGAAACAACACATTATCATACGCGCCCCGGTCGAGAAGGTCTATGCTTTTGCTCGGGACCCGCTCCGCTGGGCCACCTTCTGGGTTGGGCTCAGCGAGCCTGAGGAGCTGACGGGTCAGGGGGAAGTCGGCACAGTGGTGAAGCACAGCTACTTAATGGCCGGCGTGCGCTTTCCCGTCACCAGCCGCGTGCTGGAGGATTACTTTGGCCCCGAGGGCGGGCGATGGAAGGGCAGTATCGAGGGCCCGCTGGCCGGCAAGCAAACATGGACCTACACGCCGCAAGCGGACGGCACAGAAGTGGCGGTGGACATCGAGTATACTGTGCCCGGCTCAGCGCTCGGCAAGATTGCTGATCGCCTGGTTATCGAGCGCATGCAAGAACGCGCGCTGGAACAGACCCTGGAAAACCTGAAAATGCTGTGTGAAGCGGAGTAGGAAGCATAATTGTCCTGCCAGGGTACCCAATGCGCCCTGGCAGGGCATTTTGACGCTTTGCGCGCTTGATGTTACAATACACTCCAAATATATCCCCGCGCCGAAACCCGGTTCGCGGGGTTATCATTTGCAGTTGGGCCATGAGGGCCGCCGGCGAGCGCCTACGGCGGCACTCACCATATCATCACAGAGAATCGGGGGAAACCATGAAGCAAATCGTCGAATGTGTGCCCAACTTCAGCGAGGGTCAGCGCAAAGAGGTCATTGACCAGCTCGTCGCGGCGATTACCAGCGTGCCGGATGTCATCGTTCTGGATGTGGAGGCCGATCCGGACCACAACCGCAGTGTGATCACCTTCGTGGGAGAGCCGGCCGCGGTCGAAGAAGCCGCCTTCCGCTCCATTGCCAAAGCCGCTGAGCTGATTGACATGCGCCAGCATAAGGGCAAACATCCCCGTATGGGGGCGGCCGATGTGGTGCCCTTTGTTCCTCTGCGCGGCGTGACCATGCAGGATTGTGTCGAGATGGCCCGCCGGCTGGGCAAGCGGGTCGGGGAAGAGCTGGGTATCCCCGTGTACTTATATGAAGAAGCCGCAACGCGTGCCGAGAGGCGCAATCTGGCTGATATCCGGCGCGGCGAGTACGAGAAAATCGCCGAGGAAATAGGCAAGGCGCCGGAGCGCGAGCCGGACTTTGGGCCGGCGCGCATGGGGAGTGCCGGCGCCACCGCCATTGGCGCCCGCCCTCCACTGGTGGCGTTCAACGTATACCTCAACACCAACAATGTGGAGATCGCCAAGGCCATCGCCAAGGCGGTGCGCTATTCCAGCGGCGGCCTGCGGTATGTCAAGGCACTGGGGCTGTTGGTGGAAGGACGCGCCCAGATCTCCATGAGCGTGACCGATTTCCACGGCACGCCGCTGTTGCGGGTGCTGGACATGATCCGCAGTGAGGCGGCGCGCTGGGGGGTGAGCGTGGTGGAGAGCGAGATTGTGGGGCTGGTGCCGGAGGACGCACTGCTGGATGCGGCCATCGCCGCGCTTCAGCTCCACCGCTTTAAGAAAGACCAGATTCTGGAAAACCGCATCATGGGGTTGTAAGCCCCGGGAAGGATGCTCTGCCCATGGGGGCACACGAGGAAAAAATCCGCCGGCTTCGGGAACTGAAAGCGCTGTCTGGCCTCGGCGGCGGGGAAGAGCGCATCCGCCGTCAGCACGAACAGGGCAAGCTTACCGCGCGCGAGCGGCTGGAGCTTCTGCTGGATAAAGGGAGCTTCACCGAGCTGGACCGCTTCGTCACACACCGCTGTTACGATTTCGGCATGGAGCGCCAGCGCGTCCTGGGCGATGGCGTGGTGACCGGCTACGGGACCATTAATGGCCGGCTGGTCTATGTCTATGCCCAGGATTTCACCACCTTCGGCGGCTCGCTGTCCGAGGCCCATGCGGCCAAAATTTGCAAGATCATGGACCTGGCCATGAAGACGGGCGCTCCCATCATCGGATTGACCGATTCCGGGGGCGCCCGCATCCAGGAAGGGGTGATGAGTCTGGCCGGCTACGGCGAAATATTCCTGCGCAACACGCTGGCCTCCGGCATGGTGCCGCAGATCAGCGTCGTAATGGGGCCGTGTGCCGGCGGCGCAGTGTATTCGCCGGCCATCACCGATTTCATCATTATGGTCAATGACACCAGCTACATGTTCGTCACCGGGCCGGAGGTGGTGCGCGTCGTCACCCACGAGGACGTGACCTTCGATGAATTGGGCGGTGCGCTGGTGCACGCGACGGAGAGTGGGGTCGCGCATCTGGCGGTGCCGACGGAAGAGGATGCGATTTTCGTTGTGCAAAAGCTTCTGTCGTTCTTGCCGGCCAATAACATGGAGGAGGCGCCGTACATCACCCCGCGGGACGATCCCCTGCGCGAGGATGCGGAGCTAGATGAAATTGTCCCCGAGGAACCGAACAAGCCTTACGATATGCATGAGGTCATCGCGCATATTGTGGATGATGGCGACTTTCTGGAGATCATGCCGGCCTGGGCGCAGAATATCATCATCGGTTTCGCCCGGCTGGGTGGGCACAGCGTGGGCATCGTGGCCAATCAGCCGGCGGTGCAGGCCGGCGCGCTGGATATCAACGCCAGCGTCAAAGCCGCCCGTTTCGTCCGCTTCTGCGACGCCTTCAACATCCCCCTGGTGACCTTGGTGGATGTGCCCGGCTTCCTGCCGGGTGTGGCCCAAGAGCACGGCGGCATCATTCGACACGGCGCCAAGCTCATGTACGCCTACGCGGAGGCTACGGTTCCGAAGCTGACGGTGATCCTCCGCAAGGCCTACGGCGGAGCATATATCGTCATGAGTTCCAAACATCTGCGCGGGGATATCAACCTGGCCTGGCCGACAGCGGAGATTGCCGTGATGGGACCAGAAGGGGCGGTGAAAATCATCCATCGCCGGGCGCTGGAAGAGGCGGACGATCCCGAGGTAGTGCGAGAGCGGTTGGTGCAGGAATATCGCGACAAGTTCGCCAACCCATATATCGCGGCATCACGCGGCTATGTGGATGCGGTCATCGAGCCTCATGAAACCCGCCCGCGTCTCATCAATGCGCTGGAGATGCTGCACAATAAGCGCGAATCCCTTCCTCCTAAGAAGCACGGGAACATTCCTCTGTGAGCTGGAAAAAGGGGCAGTAGATGTTTAAGAAGGTTTTGATCGCCAATCGGGGAGAGATTGCGGTGCGTGTCATCCGCGCTTGTCAGGAGCGCGGCATTAAGACGGTAGCGGTCTACTCGGACGTGGACCGCACCGCCCTGCACGTGCGGTATGCCGATGAGGCTTATCATATCGGGCCGGCGCCGGCCAGAGAGAGCTACCTCAACGGCACAGCCATCATCGAGGTGGCACTGCGCGCCGGCGCGGACGCCGTACACCCAGGCTACGGCTTCCTCTCGGAGAACGCCGATTTTGCCCAGATGGTGATGGACGCCGGCCTGACCTGGATCGGCCCTTCGCCCGAGGCCATCCGCATCATGGGGGATAAGATTACGGCGCGCAAGCTGATGATGGAAATTGGCGTACCGGTGGTGCCCGGCGTCGAAGTGGGGTTTCATGAGGAAGAGGTGATCCAGGCGGCCGAATCGTTGGGCTATCCCCTGTTGGTCAAGGCATCCGCCGGCGGCGGGGGCAAGGGCATGCGGTTGGTGGCCAACCCGCGCGAGCTACTGCGATCCCTGGCGGCCGCCCGTCGGGAGGCGCTCAATGCCTTCGGGAATGACACGATATACCTGGAGAAAGTCATTCCCCGGGCACGTCATATCGAGATTCAGGTGCTGGCGGACCAGCACGGGAATTATATCCATCTCGGGGAGCGGGAATGCAGTATCCAGCGCCGGCACCAAAAGCTGATTGAGGAAGCTCCATCCACGGCGGTGACGCCCGAACTGCGCCAGGCCATGGGGGAAGCGGCACTGCGAGCGGCGCGCGCGGTTGGATACACCAACGCCGGCACGGTGGAGTTCTTGCTCGATCGGGACGGGAAGTTCTACTTCCTGGAGATGAACACCCGCCTGCAGGTCGAGCATGCGGTGACGGAGCTGGTAACGGGCATTGACATCGTCAAGGAGCAGTTGACCATCGCCGCGGGGCGCCGGCTGCGCTGGCGGCAGGAGGACGTGCAGATCATCGGGCATGCCATCGAGTGCCGCATCACGGCCGAGGACCCGTACAATGATTTCATGCCGGTAGCCGGCCGCATCACCAGCCTGATCGAGCCGACCGGCCCGGGGGTGCGGCTGGAGAGCGGCATTTATGCCGGCTGTGAGGTGACGCCCTATTACGACCCCCTGATCGCCAAACTGGTGGTGTGGGGGGAAAACCGGGCCGAGGCTATCCTCCGCATGCGGCGTGCGCTGGAGGAACTGCGCATTGGCGGCATTCACACCTCTGTGCCGTTCCATCAGCGGGTGATGGACAGCGCGCGCTTTCAGACGGGGCAGTTTGACACGAGCTTTGTGGAAGGGCCGGACGGCTTCTGCCTCACCTGTGAGGTTCAGCCGGAGCTGATGCGCATCGCCGCCATCGCGGCGGCGCTGGTGGAGAAAGAGCGGGGCGAGCAGGCACTCATGCTGGGACGCGCCCATCAGCACGCCGGCGGGAATCATTCCGGCTGGAAGCAGGCCGTCTGGCGCCACTTCCCACGCGGATGGTGAGCGGCGATGAAATATTATGTCACAGTCGAGGGAGTGACATTTGAGATAGAGGTCCAGCCGAACGGCGAGGTGCTGGTGAACGGCGAGCGTCTGCAGGTGGACATGCAGAAGAGCGGCTGGCTGAGCCTGTATTCTCTGCTGGTCAACCACGCCTCGTATGAGGTGATGATCGAGCCGGATGCGGAGCGCCGCAATGTGTACGAGGTCCTGCTGGAGGGCGCTCGTTTCCAGGTGCAGGTGGAGGATGAACGTTCGCGCCGGCTGGCCCGGGCGGCGTTCGCGCTTCAGGCGCCGCCGGGGGAATTGATACTGCGTCCGCCCATCCCGGGGCTGATCGTGAGTGTGCCGGTGGAGGCCGGCCAGGCGGTGGAGAAAGGCGAGACACTGGTCATATTTGAAGCCATGAAGATGCAGAATGAGATCCGGGCGCCGCGGGATGGTGTCGTGCGGGAGGTACGTGTGCGGCCGGGCATGCAGGTGACGCAGAAGGATGTGTTGTTGATATTGAAATGAGGGGTGGAAGCGAAGGGGCCGGAATTTTGACAAAGTGGGCCGGCGATGATATATTAGCATTGCTTGTGGGCCGCTAGCTCAACTGGCAGAGCAGCTGACTCTTAATCAGCGGGTTAGGGGTTCGATTCCTCTGCGGCCCACCTATCTACAATATGTAGCCTCGTTTTCCACATGTATCCACTGTATGTAGTATGCCCCGTTCCCCCTTCACCCTTTGTCTGGCCTGACAACACTTTTGACAACATTTCGGAGGTGCGCGATGGCCAGAGGCAAGGGAGAGGGGACGATCGTCAAGCGCACGGATGGGCGTTATCAAGCATCTTTGCAGGTCAACGGGCACCGACGCACGGTGTACGGGCGCGCCCGCCAGGAGGTGGCCCAGAGGCTGAAGGCCCTCAAGGAATGGGCGGAGCGCCAGGGGGAGCTCCCCGACAGCAAGCGCACCGTCGCTGACCTGATACAGGCCTGGCTGGAGACCTGCGAACCGACGCTGAAACCCCGCACGCTGAATGACTACCGCCAGACCTGCGAGCGCCATATCCTGCCCGCCCTGGGCAAGACACGCCTCTGCAAGCTGACCCCTCCCACGTCCAGAGGCTGATAAACGCCCTCCAGAAGGCCAGCAAGGCCCGCACTGCCCAACTGGTGTACGTCCTACTGCACCGCGCCTGTAAGCTGGGCGTGATGTGGGGCTGGCTGATGGAAAACCCCTGCGACCGCGTTATCAGGCCCCGCCGTACGCCTGCCCGCAGGGAGCTGTGGACGCATGAGCAACTGCGCGCCTTCCTGGAGGGCATTCATGACCATTGGCTGTATCCCCTCTTTGTCCTGGCGGTGACCACCGGTGCCAGGCTGGGGGAACTGCTGGCCCTGCAGTGGGATGACGTGGACATGAACGCGGGCACGGTGACGATCCGACGTTCCCTGCACCGCATTGCTGGGGAGTGGGTGGAGAGCGACCCCAAGACCCGCGCCGGCGTGCGCACTATCGCCCTCCCCCAGGAGGCCCTGCATGCCCTCCGCAAACAGAAGCGCATACAGGCCCAACTGCGCCTGCAGGCAGGCCCAGCGTGGGAGGGCACGGGGCTGGTCTTCACGGGGGAGCGGGGGCAGCCCCTATGCCAGAGCACTGTCCAGCATGCCCTGCGCAGGGAGTGTGAGCGTCTGGGACTGCCGCGCATGACCCCTCACGGACTGCGCCACCTGCATGCATCGCTCCTGCTGGAGGCTGGCCTACCGGTGCCCCAGGTGGCCCAGCGCCTTGGCCATGCCACGCCCCAGGTCACCATGAGCGTGTACGCCCATGCACTGAACCGCTCCGACAGGGAGGCCGCGGAGGTTCTGCAGAGGGCGATAGGAGCGCGCTAGGATGGCCACAAGACGCATTCAGAGGCCCTACAAGGCCCTGAATTTCGTTACAAGGTTTTTTTCTCTGATATGCCCACGTGCCTTTTGGCGGCATAGAGCGCCCCGTAAGGCCCCCAGGTGAGCAGTCTGGGGGCTTTGTGCGTTCCGCATCAGGCAAATGGGTTCCATCCCCAACCTGGCTGGGGATAGTATAGCATACAGGGTGGGGATGGTACAACGCTCATGATAACTGGGTTACACGCTCCCTTGGGCTGGCTCCATTGTACCACAAGGGCGTCCTACGCGTAAGACACACAGGAAAATTCCTGCAGGGGGATAGGCACGCTGGATAGCAAGCAAGGGAGCATGACAATATCGGTAAATTTTGTGGTTGACATGGGAGCGCGACTTTGGCAAAATGATGTCTAGCACGCAACGCATTAGACGAGAGGTTCGTGATGAGAGGGAAGCAAAATCTGGAGCGGACATTATCTTTTTGTGTTCCGGCTGGTTTCACCGCGGAGCTTGAGCAAGCGCGCCGCGCGCCTGGGTTTCGATCCCATAGCGACGTGATTCGCGCCGCGCTGGTGGAGCACTTGAGCAAGAAAAGGAGGAAGAACATGACAGGGAACGACGGTGAGAGAAAAGCGACCGCCGCGTGTTCGCGGCACGCGGCGGCGGTGGGGTTGGGTGCATGTGGAGAGCGACCCGGTCATATTCAAGCGGCTGTGGAGATTCGTTAGCAGCGAGAAGTGGGCTCCCGCGGCGTACTTTCAGAGCATCTTGCCTTTTGTCCTGGCTCGCTTTCGCGTGGGG
>JACIWP010000087.1 GCA_014360855.1 Anaerolineae bacterium | reverse complement strand
CCAGCACACCTTCCCCAGCCAGCTCCCCCTCCCTCTGCTGAGGGCCAAGCTGGAGACGCTCACCCGGCAAATAGAAGCGGCGCTGGGCCGGCGGCCGGTATCGTTCCGCGCCGGCCGCTTCGGCATGCACGCCCCCCTGGCCGGCCTGTTGGTCGAGCAGGGCTATCGGGTGGACTCATCGGTCACGCCCGGCCTCTCCTGGCACCGGCTGGGCGGGCCAGATTTCACCACCGCGCCCCTGGAGCCATACCATCCCGACGAGGCGGACATCTGCCGGCCGGGGAGGCTGGCGCTATGGGAGATTCCGCTGACCATGGTATACACCCGGCAGATCTTCCATCGCTGGCCGGCGCTGGCGCGCCGGTACGGCCGGCTGAATGCTTCCCTGGCCGGCCGGTTGATGCGGCTGACCTGGCCCGGCCCCCAGCCGCTCTGGCTGCGGCCCAGCCCCCGCCGCGACGAGCGTCATCTCCTGCGCGTGTGGCAGGAAGCGGCGCGCCTGGGCCTCCCCTTCGGGGTGCTGATGCTCCATTCCAGTGAGCTGATGCCCGGCGGAAGCCCGTACTGGCGCACGCCGGCGGCGGTGGAACGGCTGATCGCCCAACTGGAGCGTTTCTTCACCCTCCTGCGGGAAGCGGGAACGCAGTCCTGCACCCTGGCCGAGGCCGGCGCCCTGCTGGATGAGGGGGCGTAAGATGAGCATGCGCATCCTGGGGCTTGCGCAGGTACCGCTGGGCCGGCACGACGGCGCTTCCGCCCATGTGATCGGCCTGTATTCCGAGCTGGCCCGCTCCGGAGCAGAGGTGCGATGCATCCTGCCGGGCATACTGCCGGCGAGCACACCCCTGCCCTTCCAGACCATTTACGTCCCTACCGGCCGGGACATCCGCAAATGGACCTTCATCTGGCACCTGCTCAGCCCCTGGTGGTTCCTGGGCGCTGTGCTCCGCTATCGTCCGCAGGTGGTATATCTGCGCGGGCATCTGCTCCTGCCCCATCTGGTGCTGGCGCGGCTCCTCGGCCGGCCGGCGGCCGTGGAGGTCAACGAGGACAAGTCGGGCGAGCTGGAATGGCAGGGGGAATGGCGCCGGCGGCTGGCGCGCCTGAACCGCATCATCGAACGATGGTCCTATCGGTTGGCGTGGCGGCTCCTGCCGGTGACCCCCCAACTGCGCGACCTGCTGGTGCACGAGCACGGCGTGGAGCCGGCGCGCTGTCGGGTGGTGTCCAACGGCCTCGACCCAGCGGTCTTCTTCCCGCGGCCCAAAGAGGAGGCGAAACGCTATTTGGGGCTGGATGCACGCCGGCGCTACATCGCCTTCGTCTCCCAGCTCACGCCGCGGCACAGCCTGGACCTGTTGGCGCAGGGGTTTGCGGAGCTGGCCGGCCAGGTGCCGGACGTGGACCTGCTGGTGGTCGGCGAGGGGGTGGCCCGGCCGCAGATGATGCGCTGGTGCGAGGAACTGGGCATCGGCGCACGCGTCATCTTCGCCGGCGAGGTGCCGGCGGAGCGCGCCGCATGGTACATTGCCGCGGCGGAGTGCGGCGTGGCCCAACTGCGCGCCGACCGCAACGCCCGGCGCGTCGGCGCCAGCCCGCTCAAGCTGTGGGCCTATCTGGGCTGTGCGCGGCCGGTGCTGGCCGGCCAGGTGCCCAACCTGGCGGAGATCATCCGGGAATGGGACTGCGGGCTGATCATCGAGGAGGAAACGCCGGCGGCCTTCGCCGCGGCGGCACGCTATTTGCTGGAGCATCCGGACAAGGCGGAGGAGATGGGCCAGCGGGGATATGCCGGCGCGTTGGCCGGCTATACCTGGCACGCCGTAGCCCAGAAGACCCTCGCCATCTTCGAGGAGGCGCTCCATGCCGCGTAAGGTCCTGCACGTCATCGCCTCTTTGCGGGTCGGCGGCGCCCAATCGGTGCTGGCTTACCTCCTGCGGCAGTGGCGCGGCCAATCCCGCTATCAGTTTGCCGTCGCCGCAGTCCTGCCCGGCGGCCAGTTCATGCCCATGATCGAGGCCATGGGCATGCCGGTCTACGAGCTGGGCGTCTCCGTGCCCTATGACCTGCGCGCCGTTTGGCGCCTGCGGGACGTCCTACAGCGCGAACAGCCGGACATCATCCACTGCCACCTGTTTTACGCCAACCTTTACGCCGCGCTGGCCAACCGCATGGGACGCCGCCGGCCCCTCATCTACACCGAGCACAGCATCTGGAACCGCCGGCGCGGAATGGCCATTATGCGGCCGTTCGACCGCTGGCTGGCGAAGCAGTTCGACCATGTGGTGGCGGTGGCGGAAATTGCGAAGGCGCGCTTCGTGGACTGGACGGGATATGACCCGGGGCGGGTCACGGTCATCCCCAACGGCATCGCCGTCGAGGATTTCCCGCCGGTGGTGGATGTGCCGGCCCAGCGGGCGGCCTGGGGGCTTTCCCCCGACGATTTCGCCTTCGTCACGGTCGGCCGGCTGGCCCCGCCCAAGGGCCTGCCCCATCTGCTGCGGGCGGCGCGCCTGCTGGCCGACGCCGGCCGGCGCTTCCGCCTGCTCATCGTCGGCGACGGGCCCCTGCGCCCGGCGCTGGAGGAGCTGGCCGGCGCGCTGGAGCTGACCCCCTGGGTGACCTTCTTCGGGGCGCGCTCCGATGCGCCGGTGCTGATGACGGCCAGCGACGCCTTCGTGCTGGCGTCGAAATGGGAGGCCCTGCCCATGGCCCTGCTGGAGGCCATGGCCTGTTACAAGCCGGCCGTCGTCACGCGGGTCGGCGCCATCCCCGAGGTGGTGCGCCATGGGGAAGAGGGCCTGCTGGTGCCGCCGGCCGACCCGAACGCGCTGGCCCACGCCATGGCCCTGCTGATGGACATGCCGGCGGACGAGCGCCGGCGTCTGGGCCTGCAGGCCCGCCGGCGGGTGGAAGAAGCGTACCACATCCGACAGACCGCCGAGCGTCTGCTGGACCTCTACGACCAGTTTTGAGGGAACGCACACCATGCGCATCGCCCATGTCGCCACCGTGGACATCACCCTGAAGGCGCTGTTACTGCCGCAGGTGCGCTATTTGCTGGCGCGCGGCCATGAGGTGGAGATGATCGCCAGCGCCGGCCCTCACACCCCGGCACTGCGTCAGGCCGGCTTCGTGGTGCACAATGTCTCCATCTCGCGCCGCATCGAGCCATGGCGCGACCTGCGCTCCGCCATCGAACTGGCGCGCCTGTTCCGCCGCCGGCGCTATGACCTGGTGCACACGCACACCTCCAAGGCCGGCTTCGTCGGGCGGCTGGCAGGGCGTCTGGCCGGCGTGCCGGTGGTCGCCCACACGGCGCACGGCTTCTTCTTCCATGAGAACATGCCGCCCCTCCAGCGCCGGCTCTTCGAAGGGTTGGAACGCCTGGCCGCCGGCTGGACGGACCTGCTTTTCCTGCAGAGCCGTGAGGATTACGAGTACGTGCTGGCCAGCGGCATGATGCCGCCGGCGCGCGTTCGCTACCTGGGCAACGGCATTGACCTGAGCGCGTTCGACATCACACGCTGGGACCGGCCCTGGGAGCGCCAGTTTCTGCGCCAGACATTCTTCGGCGACGGGGATTACATTGTCGCCCTCATGGTCGCCTTTATGATCGAGCGCAAGGGCCATATCTACCTGCTCCGGGCGCTGGAAAAGATGGGGGAGGAGCGCGAGCGCCTGCGCGTCCTGCTGGTGGGAGACGGGCCGCTGGAGGAATCCCTGCGGGGATTCGTGCGGGACGCCGGCCTGGAACGCCATGTGGTCTTTGCCGGCTATCGCGAGGATATTCCCCGCCTGCTGGCCGGCGCCGATATATACGTCCTGCCCTCCCTCTCCGAAGGCATGCCGCGCTCCATCCTGGAGGCCATGGCCATGGAACTGCCGGTCATCGCCTCCGATATCCGCGGCTGTCGCGAGCTGGTGGTGGACGGCGAGACCGGCCTGCTGGTGCCGCCGGCGGACGCCGGCGCGCTGGCGGAGGCCCTGCGCCGGCTGGCCGGCGACGCGGATCTGCGGCGCAGGATGGGGGAGGCCGGCCGACAGCGCGTCCAACAGGAATTCGACGAGCGGCTGGTCTTTCAGCGCCTGGAAGAGGGCTACCGAGATATCCTGCAGGCGAAGGGATTGTGGAAATGACGGAAATGCGCGAGGGCGAATACATCGTCACCATGGACAACGTGCCGGTGCGCGCCGCCGGCGGAGCGGCCGGCCGGCTCGTCAAGGCCATCTTTGACCGCATCCTGGCGTTCATCGGCCTGCTCATCCTCCTGCCGCTGTTCGCGCTCATCGCTCTGCTGATCCGGCTGGATTCGCCCGGGCCGGTCTTCTTCCGCCAGATGCGCGTCGGCAAGGACGGCCGGCTCTTCCGCATCTATAAGTTCCGCACCATGGTGGTGAACGCCGAGCAAATCGGTCTGGGGGTACACACACGCGCGGATGACCCCCGCATCACCCGAGTCGGCAGGCTCCTGCGCAAGCTCAGCCTGGATGAACTGCCCCAGCTCATCAACATCCTGAAGGGCGAGATGAGCTTTGTCGGGCCGCGCCCCACCCTGCCGTACCAGGTACTGCGCTATACCCCCCGGCAGAAGGGCCGTCTGCTGGTCCTGCCGGGGGTGACCGGCTGGGCCCAGATTCACGGCCGCAAGTCCTTGACCTGGCCCGAGCGCATCGAGTATGATATATGGTACGTGGAGCACTGGTCCCTCTGGCTGGACCTGGTCATCCTCCTGCGGACCCTGCCGGCCGTCCTCACGGCGCGCGGCGTGGACGATGCCGGCATTGGCGATGAGATATCCCGGCTGGAGCCGGCCGAGACCCCTTCGGACGACGGGAAGGTATGAGCAAGGTGATTCTGCTGGGCGCCGGCGGATTGGCGCGCGAGGTCCTGGACGGCATTGAGGCCTGTCAGCGCGCCGGCCAGGATATCCAACCTATCGGCTACATCGACGCGGATACCGCGCTGTGGGGGCAGGAGATCGACGATCTCCCTGTGCTGGGCGGGCTGGATTGGTTCGATGAGGCGCCCGGCCGGCGGGATATCCCTCTCATCGCCGCCATCGGTGCCCCGCGCAGCCGCCGGCATATGGTCCAGGAAGCGCTCCGCCGCGGCCTGCATTTCACCTCGCTGGTCCACCCGGCCGTCCACCTTTCCTCCCGGGCACGGTTGGGCCTGGGAGTGGTGATCCTGGCCGGCTGTGTGGTGGAAAACCGCGCCAGCATCGGGGATTTTACCGTTATCAACAACCTGTGCTTCATCGGACATGATGTCCAGCTCGGCGCATACTGCACGCTGGCCCCGGGCGCCCTCCTCGCCGGCGGAAGCCGGCTCGGTGATGGAGTGGATTTCGGCATCGGCGCAGCCACCCGTCAGGGCGTGACCATCGGGAGCGGCGCGGTCATCGGCGGACAGGCGATGATCGTGGAGGATGTGCCGGCCAACGCGGTGGTCGTCGGTGTGCCGGGGCGCGTCCTGCGCTTTTTCACGCCGGCCTGGGAAGAGGAATGACCGCACCTGCCGGTGCTCGCGCAGTTACCAGAAAGGAAGTGACAAATGAACGGACGCAGTGACCTTGTTCGGCGTGGATTGCTGGCAGTGGGCGTCGCTGTCCTGCTGGTCCTGGCAGTCTTGCTCGCCGTATGGGGCATGCCGGCCGGCCAGCTTTCCGGACCCCCGGCCGAGGAAGCCCCCCTCACCCCGCCGCGCCTGCCGGCCGTGCCACCGCCGTCGGGAGGGATGGCGCCGGCATCGTTCCACGAGATCTACGTGGCTGAGACATACAACCGGGTATATGGCACTGTTGGCGCCCGCGCCGCGGTGTCCATGCAGTTGCTGGACCCGGCCAAACAGGAAAAGGGCCATGATCTGGTGGATGCCGACGGCAAGGGATTCTTCCAGGGCGCCTTTTACGCCGGCGGCATCAAGGGGACCGGTGCACAGCCGGCCGACATCCGCGCCGGCGACGAGGTGCTCATCACCACCGGCGCAGAGACCTTCCGCGCCGTGGTCCCGCCCATGACCACCACCCTCGATATCCCCACGGACCGGGTCCTCGGCACCGCACTGCCCTATACGCAGGTGTTCGTCACAGTGCAGGGACAACAGCTCACGCTGACCTCCAATTTCGCCGGCGCCTACAGCGTCAGCTTCGCCGGCCGCGTGGATATCCTGCCGGCGGATATGGCGCGCGTCATCTTCGCCGCCGGCGACCTCTGGATGGAAAAGAACGCCTTTGCCCCGGGGCCCAAGGTTCGCCCGCAGTATGATGAGGTGGTCGGGTATGATGCGCCCGGCCTCATCGTCGAGGGCGCGCTGTACTCCGCGGCCGGCGAGCTGAAGGGCCTGGCCAGCGCCACCACGAACCTCACGGACGGCGGCTACATCCTCATCTTCGGGGAAGGGACGCCGGCGGACATCATCCCCGGCGATCGGGTAGTGGTCACCACCACGCAGGCTGTCACGGCGCCGGTGCTGGCCCTGGACGCCAGCGTGAACCTCGCAACGGACACGGTCAGCGGACATGCGCCTGCCGGCCGGCGCGTGCGCGTCGTCGTCAGCCACCCCGGGCCGGCCGGCGTGGAGTGGTACGTGCGGCACGCCACGGCCGACACCGCCGGCAGTTTCCGCATCACCTTCGGCGATATCGTGGACCTGCAGGCCGGCGACGAGCTTTGGGTCGCCGTCGGCGACAATTTCAGCGCCACTGAGATATATGTCCGCCCGCGGCACGTGCTGGTGGACCAATACTACGACCGGGTGGAGGGTGCCGCGGATCCCGGCGAGGAACTGCGGGTGGCACTGCTGGACGCCGCCGGCGCCTTGCTGGAGGAGCGCGCCGTCCTGGCCCACGAGAACACCGGCAGTTTCGAGACGTATTTCGATCACGACGTCATGCCTGGCCAGAGGGTGCGCGTCGCCGGCCAGACCGTCACCACTACCGTAGAGGTGCTGGATTTCACCGCCCAAGTGGAGATTGACACCGATCGGCTCCTCGTACATGGGCCACCCTCCGCCCGGCTGTACGGCTGGTACTCCACCCAGCAGGCGGAGAGCGTCTATCTGAACTTCCAGACGGACGCCGCCGGCGATGCCGAGATACTCCTGACGGACTATGACCTGCGCGACGGCGATGACGGTTCGTTATACTACACGGATGCCAACGGCAATATCAACTACTTCAAGTTCCGCCAACCGGCGCTGGCCGCCAACACCCGCCAGGGGCGCGTGCTGAGCTGGTTCGACCGCAACAGCGACGCGACCCTCTCCCTCTACGACGGGAGCGGGGCCTTGAAAGAAAGCACGAACGTGCACGCCAACCCCGCCGGCTTCGCGGATTGGTGGCCGGCCAGCGGACTGCGCGACGGCGATTTGGTCGTCATCGAGTGCTGTCGCGGCCGGCGGGCGGAACTGCGGCTCACGCCGCTTTCAGCCCGCGCCGACCCCACCCAGAACCTGCTGACCGGCCAGGCGCCGGCCTCCAGCGTGGTGCTGGCCGAGATCATCCGCCGCGATCCCTTCACTGGCGAGGAAACCCTGTACCAGAAATCGGCGCAGGCCGACGCCGGCGGCGCCTATGGCGTGCCCTTTGATGATATCGTCCGCATACGCGCCGGCGACCGCTTCCGCGTCTGGTGGCAGAACGCCGACGGCGATTGGATGCTCGTGGACCATTACGCCGCGCAGATCACCATCAACCAGACCGAAAGCGCCGTTTACGGCGTGGGGCTGGACTACAGCGCGCCCGTGACCATCACCCTGCATGGCCCCGACGGCACGCTGAAGGCGACAAAGATGGCCCTGGCGGACCGCTACAGCTACCTGCCCTGGACGGTTCTGCCGGCCCAAGTGCTGTTCGGCGACCGCGTGCGCCTTTCCGACGGCCGACAGACCATCGAAATCCCGGTGGACGCGCTCTCGGTGGACATTGACCCGCTCGGCGACCGCCTGACCACCCATGGGCTTCCGAACGCCGAGCTGTCCATCTGGGTGGAGCACCCGCCGGAGCTGGGGAACTGGGATAAACGCGCCGGCCAGAGCGACGCCGCCGGCATCTTCACCATGGACTACGCCGGCAGTCTGGACCTACAGCCTGGCGACCGCGTCTTGGTGGAACAGAGCAATCCCGCCGGCCACCGCATCGGCATCCTGCAGTCCGCCCTGCGCCTCGCCGTCCATCAGACCTATGACAACGCGGAGCTGTGGACGGAACCCGGCCGGCTCGTCACCATGACCCTGCGCTCCGCCGCCGGCGCGGTCAAGGAGGTCAAGACCGTGGCGGCCAACCCAGCGAACGGGCGCGTCTTCCGCGCCGAAGGGCAGTTCGGCGCGGATATCTGGCCCGGCGACGTGTTGGAGGCAGATAACGGCCGGCTCGTCATCCAGGTGCCCATCGCCCCTATCCATGCACTGCTGGATATCCCGGGGAATCGCGTCGCCGGCATCGTGCCGCCGGCACGGCCGGTGCGCCTCGATTTCCACATCGGGCCGGCGACGTACACCGTCTACGGCTGGAGCGATGACGCCGGCGCCTTCGCCGTCGGGCCGGGTGCCGGGCGAATCCTGTCCGCCGGCGATTCCGCTGACGTATGGTACATTGACGAACAGGGACAGCGGGTCGGGGTATGGGCCTTCGCCGTGACCCAGGTGCTCTTCCCGCTGATACAGCCATGACGGAGGGGCTTCGATGACGCGTATCGGGCTGGCCGGCCTGCTGGCCTGCATCGCCCTGGCCGGCCTGTGGGCCTGCCAGCCCATCTGGCCGCCGGCCACTCCCACTCCGCCGGCGCCCCCGACGTCCCCGGGCCAGCCCACCGTCACGCCGGCGCCGGCCGATTTCCTGTACCTGGGCGCGTACGGCGTCGCGCCGGCCGCTCTGCCGAGGGCCGCGGCGGCCGGCGTGCGCGTGGTGGCCATGCCGCCGGCGGAACTGCAAGCCACCCTCGCCTACATGGACGCCGCCCACGCCCTCGGCCTGCGCGTCCGGGTTTCCCTCTCCCCATCGTTCCTGAACGCCAAAGAGGAAGATATCGCCGCGTATCTCGGGCCGCTGGCGTCCCATCCCGCGCTACAGCTCTGGTACCTGCCGGAAGAGCCCAAAAGCGCCTCCGACCATGGGCGCTGGAAGCGGCTGTATGAGCTGGTGAAGAAGCACGACGCCGGCCGCCATCCCATCGGGGTATACCTGGCCGAGGGAGCGACAGAGGAGTACTTCGCCGGCTGGACCGATATCTGCGACCTCATCTTTGCCGGCGCCTATCCCGAATACTACCGCATCCCCCGCGCCGCCCTCTACACCCGGGTGCACAATGCCGGCCTGGCCGCTCAGCGCGCCGGCAAAGGGGTCATCGCCGTGCCGCAGTTCTTCGACGCCGAGGCGTTCCAGGATGGGGATACCGCCGGCACGTACGCCGGCCACCCCGACGCGACCGCCGTGCGCGCCGACGCCTATACCGCCCTCATCGCCGGCGCCAGCGGCATTGACTGGTACTCCCTGGAATATGCCCTGCCTTATCCGGACATGCTCGCGGCCTGGGAAGGGGCGATTGCCGAACTGCGGACGTTGGAGCCGGCGCTCCTTCATCCGCTGGCGGAGGCGCCGTTCGCATGGCGCATCACCCGCGGGCCGCAGAGCGTTCCCAGCTTCGGGAGAGTGCGGGAGCCGGCATTGGCCGCCCGCGCCTATGAGGACGAGGCCGCGCGCTACCTGCTGGCGGTGAACCTGGCCGATGAGGAGCTGGAGGCGGTCTTCCAGGGAGTGCCGGCGTCCCAGACCAGGCTCACCGTCGTGTTCGAGGAGCGGGAGATCGAACTGCGAGACGGTTCCTGGAGCGATGTGTTCGCACCCCATCAAGTGCACGTCTATCGGATACTGCAGGAGCAGAAGCCATGATGCCGGCCGACGCAGTTGCGCTCTATATCCCCGCCGACCATCCCATCGCGCCGGAGATCCGCTATGCGCTGGATGCCCTCCTGCGCGCCGCCGGCATCCCCTATCACTGGTGCGCCGAATGGCCCCCCGCCGGCGCACCACCGGCGAGCATCGCCTATCTCCCTGTGCCCCCGGACGAACTGCCGGCCGGCGCGCTGGTCATCCGCGCCGACCCGACCGCGGCGGAGATCCGGCGCCGGGCCGGCGCCGGCCAACCCCCGCCCCCTGCCTACATCTCCCATGCCGGCCGGCGCTGGCCGCTCCCCTTCGGCGGGCCGGCGGAATGGGATGCCTCGGTTTGGCTCGCACAGGCCCGCCGCGAACGATGCCTCATCCTGCCGGCAGACCTGCCGGCGGCCGCCTTCTGGGTGCTCAGCCGATGGGAGGAGTACGCGGAGGGCGGGCGCGACGATTGGGGCCGCTTCCGCTATGCCGCCTCCTGGTTCGCCGGCTGTGCCGAAGATATGCACGTGGTGGACGGGTACATGATGCTCCTGCGGGATATGCTGGAGGGGCTGGCCGGCGGAAAACTGCCGCGCCGGCCGGTCTGGCCCGGCGGCGCGCCCTTCGCCTTCTGCGTCACGCACGACATTGACTCCCTGTGCAAATGGCGCCCGCGGCGCATCGTCGGGGAGCTGGGATACCTGCGCCAGGCCTGGCGGGTGGGCGGGCCGGCCGGTGCCCTGCGCCGGCTGAACGAGACCCTGCACGGCCTCCGAGAGAGGCCCAATCCCCACGACAACGTGCTGGAGCTGGCGGAGCGCGAGCGGGAGGCCGGCATCCGCGCCACTTACTTTTTCCTGGCCGACCATGCCCATCCGCAGGACGGCGGCTACCGGTTGAGGCCGAAGGGCCGGCCGGCCGATATCGTGCGGCGCACGGCGGAGCTGGGCCATGAGGTGGCACTGCATGGGAGCTTTCTCACCCTGGGCGATCCACCGCGCCTGGAGAGGGAGCGGCGCATGCTGGAGGAAATCGTCGGGCCGGTCGCCGGCCAGCGCCACCACTTCCTACGCTTCGATATCCCGGCATCCTGGGAGATGTGCGCCGCGCAGGGCTTTGTCTATGACTCGTCGCTGGGCTTCGCCGAGCGGGAGGGGGGCCGCGCCGGCTTCTCCTTCCCCTTTTTCCCCTATGACTTTCGCCGGGGCCGGCCCTATCCCTGCCTGGAGATTCCACTGACGCTGATGGACGCCGCGCTGTACGCCTATCGGGGGCTTTCCGCGGCGGAGGCCCGGAAAGCGGCGGAGGCCCTGCTGGCGCATGTCGCCGGCGTCGGCGGATGCTTCACCCTGCTGTGGCACAACGCCACCCTTGACGAGGCGGATCTGCCTGGCTGGGGCACGCTGTTCTGGGAGATCGTGGAGATGGCGCGGGCGCGCCGGCCGTGGATCGCGCCACTGCGCGAGGTGGCCGGCTGGTGGCGGGAGCAGGCGCCGCCGGTGGAGTAGGGGCGCAGCGACGCTG
>JACIWP010000086.1 GCA_014360855.1 Anaerolineae bacterium | reverse complement strand
ACGCCGACGGCCACGCGCCCGCCGGCGCCTACCGCCACACCCACCCCATCGCCCACGCCGGCCCCGCTGCGCACCGTCGAGATCCGTCTGCAGGCCGGCTGGAACCTGGTTTCCTTCAACGTCCAACCGGAGGACGAGCGCATTCCGGCCCTGACGGCGGAATTGGGCACGGCGCTGGAGGCCATCCTCAGCTTTCGCTGTGGCATGGGAGGCCTTTCCTATTATGCCGCCCTGCCGGCGGACATCAACAGCCTGCAGACACTGCAAGGCGGGCGCGGCTATTGGATCCGGATGCGGGAAGCGCGGACATGGCATATCACCGGCCAACCCATTCCCCCGGACGCGCCCATTTCCCTGTGCGCCGGCTGGAACCTGGCCGGCTACCTCCCCGAACGGGAAATCCCCTTGACCAACGCGCTGGCCTCCCTGGGCAGTACGGTGCAGGTCGTCCTGGGATATCATGACGGAGAAGCGCGCTCCTATTACGCCAATCTGCCGGCCGAACTGAACAGCCTGCAAACCATGCGGCCTGGTCACGGCTACTGGATATACGCCGGCCAGCCCGGCATCCTGACGTACCCCGGCCCTTGACGGCCGGCATCTTCCCCGTGGAGAAAGGGTCACCATGGCTACACTCCGCTTCATCTTAAATGGCAAGGACATCCAGGTGGAAAATGTAGAGCCGGCTACCCCCCTGGCGCGCCTCCTACGCGATCGGCTCGGCCTCATCGGCACCAAAATCGGCTGTGGCGAGGGCGAGTGCGGCGCCTGCACCGTGATCGTGGACGGCAAAGCGGTGGTCTCCTGCCTGTACCCGGCCTGGAAGGCCCAGGGCGCCCGGGTGGAGACCATCGAGGGCCTGAAGCAGGGCGACCAGCTCCATGTCCTCCAGCAATCCTTCGTGGATGCCAACGCCTCGCAGTGCGGGTACTGCACGCCGGGCTTCATCATGTCCGCCAAAGCCCTGCTGGACGCCCATCCGCGCCCGAGCCGGCAGGAGATCGTGGAGGCGATCCGGGGCAATCTATGCCGCTGTACCGGCTACTACCAGATCGTGGATGCCATCGAGCTGGCAGCGCGCCGGCTCGCCGACGAGGATAACGGCCCGCGCCCGGCGGAAGAAGGGCGGGGGAGGATCCTACCATGAACCGCTACATCGGCTCCAGCGTCGAACGCTACGACATCGGCACCAAGGTTGCCGGCAGTCGCAAGTATCCCCAGGACTTCAACATGGAAGGTCAGCTCTACGCCAAGGTGGTGTGGAGCGAGTACGCTCACGCCCGCATCCTCTCCATTGACACCAAGGCGGCGGAACAGGTGCCCGGCGTGATAGCGGTGTTCACGTACAAGGACGTGCCGGTCAATGAATATGGCATTTACCTGATGGACCAGCGGGTGCTGGCGCAGGACAAGGTCTACTCGGTGGGCGATCCGGTGGCCCTGGTGGTGGCGGAGAGCGAAACGATCGCGGCGCGGGCCGCCGGCCTGGTCAAGGTGTCCTACGAACCCCTGCCGGTGGTGACCGACGCCCGGCTGGCCATGCGCCCCGATTCCTCCCTGGTGCATGAGGAGCGCGGCACGAACGTCCTGTATCATATCCCCATCCGCGCCGGCAACATTGAGGAAGGATTCGCCAAAGCAGATGTGATTGTGGAAGGGAGTTATTACACCCCGCGCGTGGAGCACGCCTTCATGCAGCCGGAAGCCGGCCTCGGCTATATTGACGAACAGGGGCGGGTGACCGTCATCTGCGCCGCGCAGTGGCCGCACGATGACGTCCGCCAGATCGCCCATGCCCTTGCCCTGCCGGAAGAGCAGGTGCACGAGATCGTGCCGGCCATCGGCGGGGCTTTCGGCGGACGGGAGGACATCTCCCTCCAAATCCTGGTGGCGCTGGCGGCCTATAAGCTGCGCCGGCCGGTGAAGCTGGTCTACTCGCGCGCCGAATCCATGCGCGGCCACGGCAAGCGCCATCCCTTCTACATGCGCTACCGCACCGGCGCCACGCGCGATGGCTATCTCACCGCCGTGGAGGTGGAGTGCATCACCGACGCCGGCTCCGCCGCGTCCACCAGCATCCCCGTGCTCCAGAACGCCGCCAGCTTCCTGGCCGGCCCCTACTACGTGCCGCACGCCCGCATTGACGCCTATACCGTGTACACCAACAACATCTTCACTATGGCCATGCGCGGCTTCGGCGCCACCCAGCCGCCCTTCGGCTACGAGCTTCAGATGGATAAGCTGGCGGAAGCGCTGGGCATGGACCCGGTGGAAATCCGCATGCGCAACCTGCTGGAAGACGGCATGCGGGCGGTGACCGGCAACGTGATGCGCCACGGCACCGGCATCAAGAAGACGCTGGAAGAGGCGGCGCTGGCTGCCGGCTGGCACCGGACATCCGCCGGCTGGCAGAAGCCCAACCTGGGCGCGCCTTCCGCGCCCCACAAACGCCGCGGCATTGGCATCGCCTGCGGCTACAAAAACGTGGGGTACAGCTTTGGCTTTGATGACAAATCCGAGGCGCATGTGGAACTGCGCCTGGACTCCCAGGGACAGATCTCCCGGGTGCTCATCCGTATCGGCGCGGCCGAAGTGGGCCAGGGGGTGATGACCACCCTGGCGCAGATTGCCGCTGAGACGCTCGATGTGCCGGTCGAGAAAATCCGCCTATCCCTGATCGATACCGCGGTGGTGCCCAACGCCGGCTCCAGCTCCGCCTCGCGCCAGACCTACATGTCCGGCAACGCCGTCATGCGCGCCTGCCAGAAGGCCCTGGAGGCCTATCATGAGGCCCTGCGGGCGGAAGAGGGACAGGATGTCATCACCGCCTCATACACCTATCGCGCCCGGGAAGTGACACCCACCACCAACTATGACCCTGTGACGGGCCAGTGCGAGCCGCATATCAGCTACAGCTACGGCACCCAAGCCGCGATCGTGGAGGTGGATACCGAGACCGGCGAGGTGGAAATCCTGCGCATGGTGGCCTCGACGGATATCGGCAGGGTGATTCACCCGGCCAACGTGTTCGGGCAGGTCGCCGGCGGCATCCACATGGGGGTGGGCTTCGCCCTGACCGAGGAGTTCATCCAGCAGGAGGGGCAGATCATCACCCAGAGCTTCACGGGCTATCAGATCCCCACCATGCTGGACATGCCCCGTGAGCTGATCCACCGCAATGTGGAAATACCGGACCCCACCGGGCCGTTCGGGGCTACGGGCCTGGGGGAGACGCCCACCCTCCCGACGGCGCCGGCCATCATCAACGCCATCCACGATGCGGTGGGCGTATGGATAGACAGTTTGCCGGCGACGCCGGAAAAGGTGTACCGCGCCATGCGGGAGCTGGGGAAAAAGAATGCCAGGCACCGCCTAGGCGGATGACCTGGCCCGTGTGCATGATAATTGCGGGGAAATAGAGGTACGCGCCGGCGCTATCCCTCGCTGGGCTTCTTATAACGGTATGTGATGCGCCCGCGCGTCAAATCATACGGGGACATTTCCACGCGCACGCGGTCCCCGAGCAGTACCCGGATGTAGTACTTGCGCATGCGCCCGGACAGGTACGCCAGCACTTCATGGCCGGTGTCCAGCCGCACGCGGAACATGGTGTTCGGCAGAGCCTCGACCACCGTGCCTTCGACTTCGAGCTTCTCCTCCTGTTTCGCCATACCCCTCCTCACAGAATCAATTTGATGGCATGAAAAGGGGCGCGCAGGGAGACTGCGCGCCCCGCAATCATCACAGAAAATCGCGCAACTGCCGGCTGCGCCGCGGATGGCGCAGGCGGTTGAGAGCCTGTACCTCGATCTGGCGGATGCGCTCCCGCGTCAGCCCGAACTTGCGGCCCACCTCTTCTAAGGTGTAGTAGTGGCCGTCGTGCAGGCCGAAGCGCAGGCGCAGGACGCGGGCCTCGCGCGCCGGCAGTGTGTCCAACAGCTCCTCGATCTTTTCCCGCAGTAAGGCGCGGTCCACCGTCTCCGGCGGTGGGGGCGTGCTCTCGTCCTCGATGAAGCTGCCCAGCTCCGTCTCTTCCTCTTCACCGACCGGCTCCTCCAGGGAGAGGGTCCGGCGGGAGATGCGCAGCATCCAGCGCACCCGTTCCGGAGACAGATGCATCGCCTCGGCAAGCTCCTCGGGGGTCGCCGGCCGGCCCAGCTCCTGCTCCAACTGCCGGGCCACGCGGTACAGCATGCGGATGCTGTCGCCCATGTGCACCGGCAGGCGGATGGTGCGGCCCTGGTCGGACACCGCGCGGCTGATGGCCTGGCGGATCCACCAGGTGGCATACGTGCTTAACCGGTAGCCGCGTCGATAGTCAAAGCGCTCGACGGCGCGCATCAATCCCAGGTTGCCTTCCTGGATGAGGTCCGGCAGGGCCACGCCCTGGCCGATGTAGCGCTTGGCAATGCTGATGACCAGCCGCGTGTTGGCGCGGATGAGCTTCTGGCGGGCCTGCTCGCCGACGCGCACTATCCGCTCCAGCTCGGCGCGCCGCTGGGGGTCCATACCGTTGCGCTGTAACTCCCGCTGGGCACGCCGGCCTTCTTCCAGAAGGCGCGCCAGCTCCACCTCTTCCTCGGGGGTGAGCAGGGGCACGCGCCCCATTTCGTGGAAATAGAGGCCCATGGTATCGGTGGCCGGGATATTGCTCAGGTCGAAATCCTCCTCGGCCGGCCCGGCGCTGCTCTCCGTCTCACCCTCCGGCGCAAAGCCCATGCCGCTGTTCATGGCCTCCTCCTCATCGGAGAAGACCGGGATATTGCGCGCCTGGAGCTCGATAAACAGCTCCTCTAACTGGGCGAGGTCTTCCTCGGCCTCAGGGAAGAATTCCAGGATATCGTCAGTCGTGACGTAGCCGCGCTCAGCGGCTTTTTCCAGAAGCATGTTGAGCGGGCCGGCGAGCTCATCCCCCTCCGGCTCCTCCTCTGCCTCCGGTAGCACCTCTTCCAGCTCATCGTATTCAGTTGTCTCCGGCTCCGGCCACAGTTCGCGCGGCCGCTCTTCCAGGTACTTATTCGCCATAGTTCCCTACAGTTCCATCCCCTAGAATGGATCACCTGCGTGCCGATTTGGAGCGAACACAATGCCGCCTTTCGGCGGCATTGGCATATACTCACCAGATTGCCCCGGCGAATGTCACAGGTATGTTTTATTATAGCGCAAGGGCAAGCCATTTGTCAATTACTTTTCACAATTTTGTCAGGGAAATTTGGCCGGCGCCGGCATTCTCGCCGGCAAAGCCGGCCATTTCCGGCCAGGAAAGACGAACATTGTCGGCGAAATGTTCCAGAAAACGGGGCCTCCTTTCCACACCAGCGTAACTTGCCGGCTTCCGCAAACCAGGCTATAACACAATGGCGGTGTTCGGTCGTGTCCGTCCCATGCAGAAAGGAACACTTCCCATGATCCGCATCCAGGGCCTTACCAAGACTTTCGGCGATCTGCTCGCAGTCGACGACCTGCATCTCGAGGTACCCGCCGGCGAACTGTTCGGGTTCCTCGGCCCCAACGGCGCCGGCAAGACCACCACCATCCGCATGCTGGCCAGCCTCCTCCGCCCCACCGCCGGCGATGCCTGGGTCAACGGCTTCCACGTGGTCCACGACGCCATGGAGGTCAAGCGCTCCATCGGGTACCTGCCGGAGAACCCATTTTTGTACGATAAGCTCACTGGCAGGGAGTTTCTCCACTTCATCGCCGGCCTGCACCGCGTCCCCGAGCCAACACGCACCCACCAGATCGACCGTCTGCTGGAGCTGTTCGGCCTGACGGAACGCGCCGACGATCTGATCGAATCATACTCGCAGGGCATGCGCAAGAAGTTGGCTCTCTGCAGTGTACTGGTGCACCGGCCCAAGGTGCTCTTCCTGGATGAGCCCACCAACAGCCTGGACCCGCGCAGTGCCAGGCTGGTCAAGGATATCCTGCGGGAGCTCTGCCGGCAGGGCACCACCGTCTTCATGTCCACGCATATCCTGGAGATCGCCGAACAGATGTGCGAGCGGGTGGGCATTATCCATCAGGGCCGGCTGGTGGCGGTCGGGAGCCTGGAGGAACTGCGCGCCGGCGGAGGACGCGCCGACGCCAGCCTGGAAGAGCTGTTCATCGCCCTGACCGGCGGGCCGGAGGTCGCCGAGATCGCCGCCTATCTGCGCGAGGGATAAGGCCATGCTGGGTCTCCTGTTCCAGAGCAAATTCATCATCTGGAAGAACACCCTCTTCCGGGGCGGCATGCGGCGCGTGATTCCCCGCCTGGTATGGTACGGGCTTTCCGTGTACCTCTTTATCATGGTGGTGCAGGGCACACAGGAGTTCTTTTCCCTGGTGCTGGCGTTTTTCCCGGCCGGCGCCGGCGCACTGCTGAACACCTTCTTCGCCGGCCTGTTCACCATCGCCCTGTTCTGGGGCATCGGCACGAACCTGAACCAGCTTTTCCTGCGCTCCGACATGGAGCTTTTGCTTTCCCTGCCCATCGCGCGGCGCGACATCTTTCTGCTCAAGCTGGCGGAGGCCACTTGGTCGGTCCTGCTCGGTGGACTACTCGGAATGGCCGCCGGCATCGGCTTCGGCTGGGCCGCCGGCGCCCCCTGGCTCTATTACCCATGGCTGGGCATCGCCACCCTCCTCCTGCTGGCCATGCTGGTGTCCCTCTCGATGCTGTTGATCATGCTGGTGGTGCGGATACTGCCGGCGAAGCGGGCGCGCGACCTCTCCACCGTGCTGTTCACCCTCGTCTTCGGCGTGCTGTGGTTCGGCTGGATGATCCTCACCCAGCGCGATGAGCCGATGCAGGTGTTCATCCAGAATCAGGATGTGCTGGCGCGCCTGGGCCATACCCTGCGCTGGCTGCCCACAAGCTGGCTGACCGCTTCCCTGGAGGCGCTCTGCTATCGGGAATGGGGAGCCTTTCTCCTCAGCGCCGGCGCAGTGCTCGCCGGCGCCGGCGTGATGGTCGCTCTCACCTATCGGGTGTACGACGCTACCTTTTACCGCTCGTGGGCGGTGTTCCACGAGATGCGCCCGGCGGTGCGTCGGCCGACCACGGCACGCCGGCAGAAACAGCCCCTGCTGGCGCGCCTGTATCCCTGGCCGGCGCGCGAGATCGCGGTCAAGGATTGGGCCATCCTGCGGCGCGATCCCCGCTGGTTGAGCAGTCTCATCATGCCGCTCATCGTGGGCGCCTTCTATATCTACTGGCTGGGGTTTCAGCAGAAAGCGTCCCTGCCGCTCGGCGCTGAGTTCTGGGTGGCGACCCTGCTGTGCCCGTTCGTCGCCTGGTTCTTCGCCCTGTCGGTCAATGTGCCGGCCATCGGCGCGGAGGGGAAAAACATCGAGCTGGTGCGCTCCCTGCCGCTGTCCGCCGGCGCACTCATGGCGGCCAAGGCCGCTTCCACCGCGCCGTTCCTGCTGGCCATCGCGGTGATCGTCACGGCGGTGCTGGGAGCGCTCCTGCGCCTGCCGGCCCCCTGGTTCTGGCTGGCGCTGGTGCAGAACGGCGTGCTCGCCGTCCTCTTCGCGTTCGCCGGCGTCGCGGCCGGCAGTATTGACCCCCGCTTCCTGGCGGACCATCCGCGCCGTTCGGTGGGGGTCACCGGCACGTATCTCAGCCTGTTCCTGTTCGCGCTCCTGGCGGCGGCCCAGCTCGCCTTGAGCGCCGGCCTGATGATCGCTCTGGCGCCCGGGGATCCCACCAATCAGCTCGTGGTGACCCTGTGGACAACGGCCCTGCGGCTCCCGCCCTCGGTTCCGCTGATGCTGAGCGCGGCCGCCGGCATATACATCATCGCGTTAGGAGCTGTCGCCGCGGCCTGGGAGTACGGCCGGCGGCGTTTGGAACGCTGGCAGCCGGGTGATTGAGCATCCCGTATCCCAAATCTCACAAGGAGGAGACCGATGAAGGACATGATTATCACCACCACGCCCACCCTGGAGGGCAAGCCCATCGTGGAGTACCTGGGGCTGGTGAGTGGGGAAGCCATCCTGGGCGCCAACATTTTCCGTGACTTTTTGGCCGGCATCCGGGACATCGTGGGCGGCCGCTCTGCGGCGTACGAAGAGGAACTGCGCAAGGCCAAGGACATCGCCCTGACAGAGATGGCCGAGCAGGCGCGGGCACTGGGTGCCAATGCGGTAGTGGGGGTGGACCTGGATTACGAGACCATCCAGCTCGGTTCTAGCGGTACCATGCTGATGGTCAGCGCCAGCGGCACCGCCGTACGCTATCAGGCATAAGCGGGGAAAACAACAGCACCTCCCTGGCCCCACGTGCCCGCCGGCACACGCGGCCGCGGAGGTGCTGTCCCTCCCACCCTGTGGATTGGAAAACTATTCTCCAGCCTCTTGGTGCTCCATGCCGGGGCGCACCAGCGTCACCCGGTTGTCCTGAGCGTAGGTCCTCAGCCGCCAGCCCTGTTCCCATACCCATTTCAGGGGTTTGCCGCTCAGATCCGGAGCGTCAGCAGAATATACGATAACTTCTCGCGCCTGGGGGTCGAAGTACAACCAGGCGCGCACATATTGTGAGGCCATATCACCTCTCCAGGCCGGCACCGGGCCGGATATCTATCACGGACAGCGATCAGGCTTACCGACGCTGGACGACGATGGGACGGGGATTATCTCTGCACGGCATCCCCACGCCATCGGCAAGCCGAAGCAGTTCCATCCGCAGACGGGCATCGACAAAGACAGGCGTCTGGACCGTTTGTTCCACCAGCTCGATGAACTGGCTCACATCAAATGGTTTGAACAGATACGGCCGGCCCGTCCGGCTCAGGAACTGCAGAGACTCCTTGGAAGCAATATCTCCTGTGCAGAACAGGAACCGCTCTGCCAGTGGAGGGCATACCCGCTGGATCAGGTCGAACAGCACTGTGCCCGAGAGCCGCGGCATGCGCAGGTTGCAGATCACCAGACCGATCGGCAAACGCGCAAGATGCGTAAGCGCTTCCTCCCCGTCGCACGCCTCGACGGTCGAGTAACCACGCTCACGCAAAATGCGCCCCATCAGGGCCCGTATATCGGGCTCATCATCGACGATCAGGATAACTGGCTGGGTGCCCGCCCGTGTTTGCGACAGTGCAGGGAAGGGGGTATGGGGCATGGGCATCATCCATACACGCGATCCCCGGTTTGCGCAATCCACCTCGCTAACTGAAGGGCGAACTGCTCAATGCTGTTGGCCTCGATGCTGGCAATGGCCTCTTTTTCCTCGCGGGTGAGATCAAACCCGTTCAAGGCCGACCAGGGATCGCTTAAGAGTGTTTGTCGGAAGTTCTCGTCGATGACCGCCGTCCCGATCAGGGTGGACAACGTCTTTGCCGTCATGGGATTGCCTCCTCTCGCTCGCGGGCTGGGATGCAAGCGGGTGAGCGATTCCATCATCGCCGGCCCTCTTCGCTGCACCGCGTCAGGGCCTTGCCGTCACCCAATCATCCACCCGCGCCGCCGCCGCCAACACCCACCGCATCCGGCGCGCCGGCGCCCAGCACCAGGGCAATCAGCACCAGCACCAGATACAGGACACGAGCACTGCGGGCATTCAGCAGACGATACAGTGCGACTTTGTGCGTGGCTTTCATCTTACCCACCTCCATCATGATTTGAAGCGAATGATTTCCCATCACCTTCGTGTGCCGCTTGCTTCAACCGCTTACACCCCATATCATACTGATGAGGGATTACAAAACCCCTTACAGATTGGGGCAGTCCGGCACCAATTTCCTGGGATGGGACGATTCGGGGCGGGGAAAAGAGAGGCCGGCAGTGCTGTGCCGGCTAAAAATCCAGGGAGAGATCGGAGGCGCGTCTTGCTATCCGTTCATAAAGGGCTGTGGTCTCGGGTTCTGGATCCGCACCTTGCTGTCGCTGAAGCGACCGGACCAGGGAGCGATAGTGCTTCATGGCGGCGGAGCGCTGGCCCAGTTTGGCCTGGCAGAACATCACCAGACGGTGGGCTTCCTCATCGAAAGCGTCCAGGGCGAGCATCTGCTGGCCGTACTGTAAGGCCTGCTCCCATTCCTGTCGGCGGAGGTGATACCGGACCACCTCCCGCAACAGCGCATCGCAGGTGTAGGTGAGCTCATGCCGGCGGATACTGATCCATTCCATGTCTGGCAGGTCCGCGCAAAACTCCCCTCGCACCAGCTTCAGCGCTTCCACGCGCAGTTGATGGGCTTCGTCCAGCCGGCCCTGTCGCTGATGTGTTTCCGCTTCCTTCAACAAGCGCTCGAATTCCCATAGGTCACACCAGATAGTCAGCTCCCGGTTCAGAGAATACATATCCTCGGCGGAAAGGATGATCTCCGGGATGGACAGCGCCCGGCGCAGGCGGTGCAGGGTAACATAGAACGAGCCGGCCGCCCGCTCCATGGTAGAGTCCGGCCAGAACAGCGCGGCCACGTGATCCCGCGTGTCCTGCCCATGCACGATAAAGTAGCAAAATAATTGGCGGGCTTTCACGGACTGCCATGCTTTATCGGGTATCTCCTGATCGCCGAGGAACACACGGGTCTTGCCCAGCAGATAGACCCGCAGGGGCAAGAGGGCGGCCGGCGGCGCCGTTTCCGTGCTTTCCTTTTCTCCCACACTCACCGGCCCTACACCGGCCATCTCCGCCAGGACCGCGATGAGCCGGCCGCCCACCTGCCGAGCCGCGGCATATTCCAGCACAGGGCGAGCGATGCGGGCATCCACCTGCAAAAAATGGTACTGTCCCAGGTCCAGCAGGGCGTCGGCAAGCTGTTCCAGCGTCCGCAGGGCCTCATCGATTCGACCCGCACGGAAATACGCCATGGCCAGATGAAGCAGGGCGCGCGTGCGGTCTTGTTCGGCACTGCCGGCCCGCAGGGATTCCTCTGCCTGGCACAGGAGGTCAATCGCCCGGGGGTGCCGGCCCAGCTCGGAGTAGATGGTCCCCAGGATGATCTGATATATGGCGGCCTCGCGCTGAGCATGCTGTTCTTTGGCGCGTTCAAAGGCTTCGCGCGCCAACTGCAGGGCCTGGGCCGTATTCCCCTGCAGTAAATAGGCCATCGCCTCGACACCCATCAGATAACTCTTCAGGAAGGTGTCGCCGGCGCGCTCCGCCAGCTCCTCGCTTTCCTGGTACGCTTGCATGGCTTTCTCAGCCTCACCCAGCGCCAGATGGGCATCGCCGATGCCGGCCAGGATGAAGCCGCTCAGGCGGTCGGAGGCCGCCTCGCGCGCCCGCCGCAGGGCCATGGAGAAAATGTCCAGGGCCTTCTGATATTCCCCCTGATGATGGTACGTAACCCCGATACTGTTGAGCACGGTGGCCATCCCCAGGGGATTGCCGACCCTCTCCCAGATGGCCAGCGCCTCCTCGAAATGGTGACGGGCACCGGCCATATTGCCGGCGGCACGCAGGAGCACCCCCAGGTCGCTGTGA
>JACIWP010000085.1 GCA_014360855.1 Anaerolineae bacterium | reverse complement strand
AGCTTTTTTGTTCTATGGTATAGTATTTCCAGCAAATGGTACAAAGGATATCCGTATGCTGGCAGTTCTGCAACCGTTGCCGTACAAGCGACCGCAACCGCAACCTCCCAAATGGGCGGCAGGTTAGGCGCGCGTGGGCAACGATTCAGGGCTGATTCGGCCGGCTCGCCAAACCTGGTGAGTCGGCTTTTTCTTTACCCCCTCAAGGACGCTTCCGCTCGACGAAGAGCTGATGCCGGCGAGGTCGGTTTCTCGCACCATCCCGAACCTTTTCTCACAGGAGGCATGACAATGGCATCAGTGTATCTGCTGGACACCACCAACCGCGATGGCGTACAGACCGCCCGCATCACCCTTTCCAAGCTCCAGAAGACCATGGTGAACATCTATCTGGGGCAGATGGGCGTCCATCAATCCGAGATGAGCTTCCCGTTCGTGCGGCACGAGCATAACTACATCGCCGCCAACCTGGAGCTCCACGCCATGGGCGTCATGGGCGACATGGTCATCTCCGGCTGGTTGAGGGCCCAGCGCCAGGACGCCATCTTTTCCCTGCAGACTGGCCTGCGCGACTTCGATCTCTCCATGAGCACCTCGCCGCAGATGATGCAGCATAAGTTCAAGGGCAAATACACGCCGGAGCAGGTCATCGAGATCACGGTGGATGCCGTGCGCGCCGCCATCGAGCATGGTGCCCGCTCCATTATCGTCAGTGCGGAAGATTCCTCCCGTTCCGACCTGGGCTTCCTCATTGAATTCGCCCAGGCGGTGAAGGCCGCCGGCGCCTGCCGGCTCCGCTACTGCGACACCCTGGGCTATGATACGCCGGCCTCCATCGCACCGCGGGTGCGCGCTCTGGCCGAGAAAGCCCAGATGCCCATCGAACTGCACTGTCACAACGATCTCGGCCTGGCGGTGGCCAATTCCCTCGCCGGCGCGGTGGAGGTCATCGAGGCCGGCCAGGACGCCTGGATCAACACCACGGTCAACGGCATGGGCGAGCGCGCCGGCAACGCGGACCTGGTCTCCGTGCTCCTGGCCATCGAATATGCCCGGGACCTACATGACCAGCTCCCGCTGGGCCGGCCGGTGGACCTGCGCTGGGCCTGGACCCTCTGCCGCTATGTGGCCTACAGCACCGGCCAGAAAATCCCCATCAATCAGCCCGGCGTCGGCGCCAATGCTTTCGCCCATGAATCCGGCATCCACGCCGACGGCGCGCTGAAAGACCGCCACAATTACGAGCTGTTTGACTTCACCGTGCTGGGCCGGCCCGAATTCGAACTGCGGCCGCGCGGGCGCATCATCACCACGGGCGAGTTCGGCGGGGTCGCCGGCCTGCGCCATGTCTACAGCGAACTGGGCATCGAGTTCGAGAGCGAGGAGGAGGCCCGCACCGTCTTGGAGCTGGTCCAGCTCGCCAACGCGCACAACCAGCTCCCGCTCCTCCCCGACGAACTGCGCTTCATCGCCCGCTTCCCGGCGCAGGCGGCGCGCCTGCTGACTGTCGTGCCCAGCGAGGCGGCCTGGCAAATCGTGGAGCATGCGCGGCCCGAATGGACCATGCCCTGGGAACTGCCGGCCGGCGTCAAGCCGCTCACCCTCGACGCCATCCCCTTCAGCGCTCGCGACAAACAGCATTTGCTCCAGCAGCCGCGCGTGCTCTTCGAGTAAGCTCTCGCACGCATATAAAAACAGCGGGCCTTGCCCCTTGGCACAGGCCCGCTGTTTTATATCGCAAGTCACCAGGGCATCACAGCTTGAGGTGCTGGACCACCAGATCGCCCATCTGGCTGGTGCCAACGGTGGTGCATCCCGGTTCGGCGATATCGGCAGTGCGGTAGCCGGCCGCCAGCACCGCCGCTACGGCCTCTTCCACCGCCCGTGCCTCCGTCTCCATGTCCAGCGAATGGCGCAGTAGCATGGCCACGCTGAGGATGGTGCCCAGCGGGTTGGCGATGTTCTTGCCGGCGATGGTCGGGGCCGATCCGTGGATCGGCTCATACAGGCCGCGCCGGCCCTCCCCCAGCGAGGCCGAGGGGAGCATGCCGATGGAGCCGGCGAGCATGGCGGCCTCGTCAGTCAGGATGTCGCCGAACATGTTCTCCGTCAGCACCACGTCGAAGCTGGTCGGGGTGCGGATCAGCGCCATGGCGCAGGCATCCACCAACATGTGCTCCAGCGTCACGTCGGGATATTCCTGTGCCACCTCGTTGACCACCTCGCGCCACATGCGGGAGCATTCCAGCACATTAGCCTTGTCCACCGAGGTCAGCTTTTTGCGGCGCTGGCGCGCCAGGCGAAAGGCCACATGGGCCACCCGGCGCACCTCATGCTCCCAGTAGTGCATGGTATCCATCGCCCAGCGCTGGCCGTCCTTCACCCCGCGCTCCTTGGGCTGGCCGAAATAGATGCCGCCGGTCAGCTCGCGCACCACGATCAGGTCGGTGCCCTGCAGTACCTCGGGCTTCAGCGTGGAGGCGTGGAGCAGGGCCGGCATGACCGCCACGGGCCGCAGGTTGGCAAACACCCCCATGGCTTTGCGCAGTCCCAAAAGGCCCTGTTCCGGCCGTACCGGCAGTTTCGGGTCGTCGTACTTCGGATGGCCCACCGCGCCCATCAGCACAGCGTCGCACTGGGAGACCGCTTCCAGCGTGGCCGGCGGGAGAGGACTGCCGGTGCGGTCAATGGCGCAGGCGCCCAGCAGTTCCTCCTGCAGATGCAGTTCCATGCCGCGTTCCTGCGCCACCGCTTTGAGGACTTTGACGCCCTCCGCCACGACCTCCGGACCAATACCGTCACCCGGCAGGAGCACGATATGGGCTTTCATGCGGCACCTCCCAGCAGGTCCTGGCGGGTCTTGGCGATGAGGCCGCCGGCCCGGATGATTTGCAGGATGAATTCCGGATACGGCTCCGACTGGAACTGCTCGCCGGTTGTCTCGTCGGTGATGATGCCGGTGCTCAGGTCCACCGTGACCCGATCTCCCTGGCGGATGCGGCGCGCCGCCTCAGGCGATTCCAGGATGGGAAGCCCGATATTGATGGCGTTGCGGTAAAAGATGCGGGCGAAGCTCTCGGCGATGACGCAGGCCACGCCGGCGCCTTTCAATGCCAGCGGCGCGTGCTCGCGCGACGAGCCGCATCCGAAGTTCTTGCCGGCCACAAAGATATCCCCAGGCTCGATCTTCCCCGCCAGGCTGGGGTCCAGGTCCTCCATCACATATTTGGCCAGCTCCTCTGCGGTGGACATGTTCAGCCGGCGCGCCGGGATGATGACGTCGGTGTCGATGTTGTCGCCAAATACCCAGGCCTTTCCGGTGAGTTTCATGATAGCCTCGACCTCCTCTCATGCCCAGGGTGCCGGCAGTTCATCGGGGCCGGCGATGCGCCCCAGCACCGCGCTGGCGGCGGCGACCGCCGGGCCGGCCAGGTAGACCTCGCTGGTGCGGTGGCCCATGCGCCCGATGAAGTTGCGGTTGGTGGTGGAGACACAGCGTTCGCCGGCGGCCAGGATGCCCATATGCCCACCCAGGCACGGCCCGCAGGTTGGGGTGCTGATGGCCGCGCCGGCATCCAGGAAGACCTCCGCCAGCCCCTCGCGGATCATCTGCCGCATCACCTCCTGCGAGCCGGGAATGACGATACAGCGGACGTTCGGGTGGACGGAGCGGCCGCGCAGGATTTCCGCCGCCAGGCGCATATCCCCGATGCGCCCGTTGGTACAGCTCCCGATGACCACCTGGTCAATGGGGATGTCCCCCACTTGGCTGATGGGCCGGGTGTTGCTGGGCAGATGCGGGAAGGCGACCTGCGGTTCGATCTCACTGACGTCAATCTCCAGCGTTTCGGCGAAGACCGCGTCGGGGTCAGAGCGGAATTCGCGGTACGGCCGGCGGGCATGCTCTGCCAGATAGGCGCGCGTGACCTCGTCCACGGCGATGAGGCCGGCCTTGCCGCCGGCCTCGATGGCCATGTTGCTCATGGTGAAGCGGTCATCCATGGGCAGGGACTCGATGGCTGGGCCGGCGAATTCCATCGCCATATAACGGGCGCCGTCCACACCGATCTTGCCGATAGTGTAGAGGATGAGGTCTTTCCCGCCGACCCAGGGCCGGCGCTCCCCGCGGTAGATGAAGCGGAAGGTGGGCGGTACCTTCATCCAGATGCGGCCGGTGGCCATGGCCACGGCGATATCGGTGGAGCCCATGCCGGTGGCGAAGGCGCCCAGCGCGCCGTAGGTGCAGGTGTGGGAGTCCGCCCCCACCACCACGTCGCCCGGCACCACCAGGCCCTGCTCGGGGAGCAGGACGTGCTCGATGCCCAGCCGGCCGACCTCGAAGTAATGGGTCAGCTCTTGCCGGCGGGCGAACAGCCGCACCTGCTGGCACTGCTCCGCGGAGGGGATATCCTTATTGGGGGTGAAATGATCGGGGACCAGGACCACCTTGTCCCGGTCAAACACCTTCCCCACCCCGATTTTCTCAAATTCCCGGATAGCGATCGGCGCTGTGATATCGTTGGCCAACACCAGATCCACCGGGACGTCGATCAACTGGCCAGGATGCACCGGGGCACCCACATGGGCGGCGAGGATAGCTTCAGCGAGTGTCATGCCCATAGCCTATTTCAGCTCCTCCTCCCGCATCACGCCAATGCCCCAGTAATCGTTGACATGGGCACTGCCGTGGGTGGCCTGCATCTGGTCCAGCGTCTGCTTGATCTGCTCGGCGGCCTCTTTGCGGGCATTGCGGGTCTGCTGTTTGGCCGCCAGCATGCGGTTCAGGGCGAAGAGATAGGCCTTGGCGCTGGCCGTCACGATGTCCAGATCCGCGCCCCGCCCCATGAAGTAGCGGGTGACCTTCTCGTCTCCGCCGTTCACCGGCAGTTCGGCCTTGATGCGGGTGGTTACCTTGCCCATGGCGTCAATGCCTTCGGTGATGGCCTGCACGGTGAACTCCACCAGCTCGACCTTTTCACCGACGATGGCGTCAATAGCCTTGTAGGTGGCATCGATGGGACCGACGCCGGTGGCCGTATGGCAGATCTCCTTGCCGTCCACGCTCTGCAGGCAGACGGTGGCGGTGGGCATGACGTTGGTGCCGCAGACCACCTGCAGGCGGGTCAGCTCGTAGGTCTCGAACATGAAGGGCCAGGTCTCGCCGGAGACGATGGCCTCCAGGTCGCGGTCATCCACCACCGGCTTCTTGTCCGCCACTTCGAGGAAGCGCTGGTAGACGCGCTCAAACTCCTGCTCGCTGAGGGTGTAGCCCAGCTCCTGCAGGCGGTGGCGCAGGGCATGCCGGCCAGAACGAGCCGACAGCACGATCTCGGACACCGGCACGCCGATATCCTCCGGGTTGATGATCTCATACGTACTGCGGTGCTTCAGCATGCCGTCCTGGTGGATGCCGGAGGAATGAGCGAAGGCGTTGCTCCCCACGATGGCCTTGTTGGGCGGGATGACGAAGCCGGTCAGTTCGCTCACCAGCCGGCTGATGGGGTAAATCAGCTTCGTGTTGATGCCGGTGGTGAAGTCGAAGAGGTCGCGCCGGGTGTGGATGGCCATGACGACCTCTTCCAGCGACGCATTGCCGGCGCGCTCGCCGATGCCGTTAACCGTGACCTCCACCTGGCGGGCGCCGTTGCGGATGCCGGCCAGCGTGTTGGCCGTCGCCATGCCCAGGTCATTGTGGCAGTGCACCGAGATGACGGCCTTGTCGATGTTGGGCACCCGCTCGCGGATGGCGCGGATGAGGCCGCCCCACTCCTCGGGCGTGGTGTAGCCGGTGGTGTCGGGGATGTTAACCACTGTGGCGCCGGCATCAATGACCGCTTCCAGCACCTGGAACAGGTATTCGGGGTCAGCACGGCCGGCATCCTCCACGTAATACTGCACGTCCTCGACGAAGCGCTTGGCGTACTTCACGGCGCGCACGCCGGCCTCCAGCGCCTCCTCGCGGCTCATGTGGAGCTTGTACTTCAGGTGAATGTCGGAGACGCCCAGGCCGGTGTGAATGCGCGGCCGCTGTGCCTTGGCGAGGGCGGCGGCGGCGACATCAATGTCCTCGGTGCGGGCACGGGTCAGCGCGCAGATGACACAGTTCTTGATCTCCTTGGCGATGGTCTGCACCGCCTGGAAATCCCCGGGCGACGAGATGGGGAAGCCGGCCTCGATGATATCCACCCCCAACTGCTCCAGCATCTTGGCCACTTCCAGCTTCTCGGTGACGCCCATGGCCGCGCCCGGCGATTGCTCACCGTCTCGCAACGTGGTGTCAAAGATCATGATACGTTCCGTCATGCTCCTACCTCCTTTTCAAGCCGTCTTTTCGGCATTATCTCCTCACGTTTTGGGGACGTAGGTGAGCCATCCCCAGCGATCCTCCTCCTTACCGGATGTGATGGCGAAGAAGCGCTCCTGTAGTTTGGCGGTGATGGGGCCGCGCCGGCCGCTCCCCACCGGGATACCGTCGATGGAGCGAATGGGCGTGATCTCGGCCGCTGTGCCGGTGAAGAACGCCTCATCGGCCACGTAGAGCCGCTCCCGCGGGATCATGGCCTCCTCAACGGTATAGCCCATGTCGCGGGCCAGGGTGATGACGCACTGGCGGGTGATGCCCTCGAGGATAGAGGCGGCCAGCGGCGGCGTCTGGATGGTGCTGTTGTAGACCAGGAAGATATTCTCGCCGCTCCCCTCGGAGACGTAGCCGTTGATGTCCAGCGCGATGCCCTCGGCGAAGCCGCGGTCCTTGGCCTCCATGGTGACAAACTGGGAGTTGACGTACTGGCCGCCGATCTTGCAGTTGGCCGCCAGGGTGCCGGGGGCCATACGGCGCCAGGAGCTCACGCCGGCGTCCACACCCTGCTCCAGCGCCTCCGGACCCAGGTAGGCGCCCCATTCCCAGGTCATGATGACCACCTCCACCGGGCAGGCCCGTCCGTCCACCCCCAGGCGCTCCATGCCGCGGAAGACCAGCGGCCGGATGTAACACGCCTCATGGCGGTTTTTCGCCACCGTGTCCAGGATAGCCTGCGCGATTTGCTCTTCGGTGTAGGGGATGGGCATGCGCAGGACCTTGGCGGAGTTGAACAGCCGGCGCACATGCTGTGGCAGGCAGAAGACCGCCGTGCCCTTCACTGTCTTGTAGGCGCGGATGCCTTCGAAGACGCTGGTACCGTAGTGGAGCGCGTGCACCCCCACGTGCACCTTGGCCTCGTCCCAGGGGACGAATTCGCCGTTGAACCAGATATAGTCA
The DNA here is from genome assembly GCA_014360855.1 of Anaerolineae bacterium. NCBI lineage: Bacteria > Bacillati > Chloroflexota > Anaerolineae > Anaerolineae bacterium. Next base: position 4,165 of record JACIWP010000085.1, on the reverse strand, counting down.
GACCGGAACGCCATGGTGTATCCCTTCCTTTCCGTTCGTGCCTGAATGATGTGTGCGAAATGGGGGAGGGCCCCCGACCCTCACCAGGTCGGGGGGACCTCCTTCGGGTCGAGCCAGGGCATCATGCGGCGCAGTTCGCGCCCCACGCGCTCGATCAGGTGGTTCTTCTCCTGCTTGCGCATGGAGTTGAAGAAGGGCCGGCCGGCCTGGTTCTCCAGGATCCATTCGCGAGCGTAGGAGCCGTCCTGGATGGCTTTCAGGAGCCGGCGCATCTCGGCGCGCGTTTCCTCGGTGATGATGCGCGGGCCGGCGTAGTAATCCCCGTGCTCCGCTGTGTCGCTGATGGAGTAGCGCATGTAGCTCAGGCCGCCCTGCTGGATCAGGTCCACGATGAGCTTCAGCTCATGCAGGCACTCGAAGTAGGCGATCTCGGGCTGATAGCCGGCTTCCACCAGGGTCTCAAAGCCGGCCTTGATGAGCGCCGTCACACCGCCGCACAGCACCGCCTGCTCGCCGAAGAGGTCGGTCTCGGTCTCCTCCTCGAAGGTGGTCTCGATGACGCCGGCGCGGGTACAGCCGATGCCGCGGGCATACGCCAGGGCCAGTTCCTTGGCATGGCCAGTGGCATCCTGATAGACCGCCACCAGGCCGGGCACGCCGCCGCCCTGGGTGAAGACCTCGCGCATGCGGTGGCCGGGGCTTTTGGGCGCCACCATGGTCACGTCCACGTCGCGCGGCGGGATGATCTGGTTGTAGCGGATGTTGAAGCCGTGGGCGAACATGAGCATATTGCCGGCGCGCAGGTTGGGGCCGATCTCTTTCTCGTACAGCTCTTTCTGGACGTTGTCCTGCACGAGGATCATGACGATGTCGGAGGCCGCGGTGGCTTCCGCCGGCGTCATGACCTTGAGGCCGGCCTCCTCCGCCTTGGACCAAGAGCGCGATCCCTTGTACAGGCCCACAATCACGTCACAGCCGCTGTCGTGTAGGTTCAGGGCATGGGCATGCCCCTGGCTTCCGAACCCGATGATGGCGATCTTCTTGCCCTTGAGCAGGTTGAGATCCGCATCCTTGTCGTAATACATCTTGGCCATCGTTCTTTCTCCTTCTGCGTTGTGATGGGTTTGATGAGATATGGAAAGGCTTACTCCTCTGCCTTACGGCCGTTGCCAGAGATGCCCCGCCCATTGGCGGTGCCGCGCAGCATGGCCACCGGGCCGGTGCGCGCCACTTCCCGCACGCCGAAGGGCTGTAACAGCTCGATCAGGCTGTCGATCTTGTCCTGGGTGCCGGTGGCCTCGATGGTCAGGGTCTGCGGCCCGACATCCACCACCTGGCCGCGGAACACCTCGGCCAGGTGAATCACCTCCGAGCGCTTGGAGGCATCGGCATTGACCTTGATGAGCGCCAGCTCGCGGAAGATGGCCTTGTCGGGGGTCAGGTCTGTGACGACGTTGGTGACGTTGACCAGCTTGCGCAGTTGCATGCCGACCAGCTTTTCCTGGCTGGCATCGCATTCCAGGACGGCGGTCATGCGGGAGATGGCCGGCGTCTCCGTAGGGGCGACCGCCAGGCTGACGACGTTATAGTTGCGCCGGCGGATCATGCTGGCCACCCGCGCCAACACGCCCGGCCGGTCCTCCATCCAGGCGATGATGGTCTTGGTGGTCTTCATCACGCACCCTCCTCCACCATATGGCGCTCGATCATCTCCGAGATGCTGGCGCCGGCCGGCACCATCGGGTACACGTTGTCCTCGCGTTCCACCAGGAACTCCAGGACCACCGGGCCGGGGATGCGCAGGGCTTCTTCCACCGAACTGCGCAGGTCCGCCGGGGTTGTCACCCGCTTGGCGGGGATGCCGTAGGCCTCGGCCAGCTTCAGATAGTCCGGACTGCTGATGGGCGTGAAGGCGTAGCGGCGCTCGAAGAACAACTGCTGCCACTGGCGCACCATGCCGAGATAGCCGTTGTTGAGTATGGCGATTTTGATGGGATATTTCTCCTGCACGATGGTGGCCAGTTCCTGGATGGTCATCTGGAAGCCGCCGTCGCCCACAGTGGCCCAGACGACGGCGTCGGGATGCGCCGCCTGCACGCCCATGGCCGCCGGCAGGGCAAAGCCCATGGTGCCCAGGCCGCCGGAGGTGATGAGGCCGCGCCGGCGGTCATGGAAGTAGTACTGCGCCTCCCACATCTGGTTCTGGCCCACATCGCTGACCATGATGGCCTGGCCGCCGGTGGCGCGCCATATCTCACGGATGACCATGGGGGAAGTGAGCCGGCCGTTCTTGGGTTGGAAGGCCTGCGGGTCCTGATACTGCTGTCTGCTGCGGAGCAGGTCCGTGATCCATTCCACGCACAGCCGCGGCTGGACCAGCGGGATCAACGCCCGCAGTACCCGCTTCACATCCCCCACGATGGCCAGGTCCGGCTCCACATTCTTGCCGATCTCCGCCGGATCAATGTCCACATGGATGATCTTGGCATTGGGTGCAAAGGTCGCCACCTTGCCGGTGACGCGGTCGGAGAAGCGGGCGCCCAACACGATCAGCAGGTCACAGCGCTGAATGGCCTGGTTGGCATACTTATGGCCGTGCATGCCGACCATTCCCAGGGCCAGGCGGTGGGTCTCCGGGATGGCACTGATGCCCAGCAGGGTGGTGGCCACCGGGAAATTGCCCCGCTCGGCCAGGGCGAGCAGTTCGTCCTCGGCTCCGGAGAGGATGACGCCGTGGCCGGCCAGGATGAGCGGCCGCTCGGCGGCATTGATCATGTCCGCCATCTTCTGAATCAGGTCCTCATCCCCCTCCAGCGGCGGCTCATAGCCCGGCAGTTTGATCTCGTCAGGATAGTCGAACTCGGTCTCGGCGGCCTGCACATCCTTGGGAATGTCAATGAGCACGGGGCCGGGCCGGCCGGAGCGGGCGATGTAGAACGCCTCTTTCATCACATGCGGCAGTTCCCGCACATCGGTCACCAGATAGCTGTGCTTAGTGATGGGCATGGTGATGCCGGTGATGTCCACCTCCTGAAAGGCGTCCCGCCCCAGCAAGTTGGTGGAGACCTGGCCGGTGATGGCCACGATGGGGGAGGAGTCCATATATGCCGTAGCGATGCCGGTCACCAGGTTGGTGGCGCCGGGACCGGAGGTGGCAATGCAAACGCCGACTTTGCCGGAAGCGCGGGCATAACCGTCGGCGGCATGCGCGGCGGCCTGCTCATGCCGCACCAGCACGTGGTGGATGGGATAGTCGATCAGGGTGTCGTAGAGTTTGATGACTGACCCGCCCGGATATCCGAAGACCACATCCACGCCTTCTCGCACCAGAGCCTCACACACGATTTGCGCGCCAGTTAATTTCATGCTTTCCTCCTCTTCTCCCATACGGGTTCGGGGTGCATTCACATGCGGAAGACAGCGCCGGTGCTGGCGGAAGTCACATATTCCGCGTAGCGCCGCAGGTAGCCCTCCGCCACACGCGGGCGCCACGCCGGCAGTTGCTCCGCCCGCCGGCGCAGGGTTTCCTCGTCCACTTCCAGGTCCACCCGGTAATTGTCCAGGTCAATCGTAATCATGTCCCCATCTTCCACCAGGGCAATGGGACCGCCGGCGGCCGCCTCCGGCGAGACATGGCCGATCACCAGCCCGCGCGAGGCGCCGGAGAAGCGGCCGTCTGTGATGAGGGCAATATCCCCATCCATGCCCATGCCGGACAGGGCCGAAGTGGCGGTCAGCATCTCGCGCATGCCGGGGCCGCCCTTGGGGCCCTCATAGCGGATCACGATGACATCGCCGGCGCGAAATTCCCGTCGCAGGATGGCCTGGGTAGCCTCCTCCTCGGAGTTGAACACGCGCGCCGGCCCGCGGTAGACTGCCCCGCCGGCGGCCACCGCCGCTTTCTTGATGACGCTCCCCTCCGGGGCGAGGGAGCCGAACAGGATGCGCAGGCCGCCGGAGGCCGAATAGGGGTTGTCCAGCGGGCGAATGACCGAGTCATCCCAGACCCGGGCGTTCTGCAGGTTCTCCGCCACGCGCTGGCCCGTGACGGTCATGCATGTGGTGTCGAGCACGCCTTGTTCCGCCAGCCGGCGCATGACCCCCTGGATGCCGCCGGCGCGGTGCAGGTCCTCGATATGATGCCCGCCCGGCGCCGGGCTCATCT
>JACIWP010000084.1:2381-11510 GCA_014360855.1 Anaerolineae bacterium | reverse complement strand
CGCTGGCCCAACGCGGCTGGCTGCCGCTGGTGATCAAGGGCGTACAGGGAAGGTAAGACGAGCTCAGGCGGCGGCAGTCACTGCAGGGGCGAATGCCGCCTAAACAGAGGGCTCCCCTTGATCCTCCCGCCGGCGGGAGGATCAAGAGGAGCTTGCACTATCCCCCGCCCGCGCATGCGGAGAGGGGAAAGCGTATGGCTGACCTTGGCAATGCGGCTCTTTCCACACCCTTATGTCCAGGGTGTTTGCGATATGGCGGCCGGCATGCTATGATATGGGACGACGGCAGGACGTTGGGGAGGCGAACGATGGGGACAGAGCACAAGCCTACTGTCGGGTTCATCGGGCTGGGCATCATGGGCAAGCCTATGGCGAGCAATCTCCTGCGCGCCGGCTATCCCCTGGTGGTGCACAACCGCAGTCGGGCGCCGGTGGATGAGCTGGCCGGCATGGGCGCCGAGCCGGCATGGTCCCCGCGGGAAGTGGCGGGGCGGGCGAGCGTCATCATCCTGATGCTGCCCAATTCCCCGCATGTACGGCAGGTCGCCGCCGGCCCCGACGGCCTGTTCGAGGGCATTGCGCGCGGCAGTGTCATCATTGACTGCAGTTCCATTTCCCCGCGGGTCACGGCGGAGCTGGCAGGGCAGGCCGCCGGCCTGGGGGTGGACTGGCTGGATGCGCCGGTGACGGGTGGGCCGCAGGGAGCGACATCCGGCACCCTTACGTTCATGGTGGGCGGGCCGGCGCAGGCCCTGGAACGCGTGCGCCCCATCCTGCGCGCCATGGGCAAAACCATCGTGCACATCGGCGAACGGCCCGGGAGCGGCCAGATCGCCAAGGCCTGCAATCAGGTGGCCGTGGCACTGGAACTGCAGGCGGTGTGTGAGTCCCTTCTGCTGGCGCAGGCCGCCGGCGTGGACCCGGCCAAGGTCTACGAGGCCATGCGCGGCGGGGCCGCCGGCTCCTGGCAGATGGATGTGCAGGGGCCTAAAATCCTCCAGCGCCGGCATGACCCCATCTTCAAGGCCTGGATGCACCTCAAGGACCTGGAGATCGCGCTGGAGACGGCGAGCGATGCGCATGTGCCCCTGCCTGGGACGGCGCTGGTGGCCCAATTATACCATTCCATCCTGCGCGCCGGCCGCGGCGACGAGAACATCAGCACGCTCATCCATGCGCTGGAGGAGCTGGCCGGGGTGCGGGTGGCCGCCAGCGAGCCGGCGGAAGATAGCGCGCCGCTCCATCACTGCGATTAACCGGCAGACAGCCGGATAGGTTTCCGCAATGTATCCCCCTTCTCGCCGGCGGGCTGTATCCTGGATGCTCCTGCTGGCAGTGTGGATCGCCCTGGCCTCGGGGCTTTCCCGTTCGTCCGCGGATGATGGCGTCCGCCCCCAGCGGTGGATCGTCTACATCACCGCCGGCACCCCACAGCTCCGCACCCAGCTCATCCGCCAGGGCCTGGATATCGTCTCCGTGGACCTGCAGGGAGTGACGGCTCGCCTGACGCCGGCCCAACTACGGGCGCTGGAGCAGGCCGGCTTCCTCTGCCAGGTGCTGGAAGCCGGCGCCCAATCCATCCCGGTGGACGATCTCTATCACTCCTTCGCCGAGACCGAGGCGGAACTGCAGGCGCTCGCGGCCCAGCACCCCGACATCGCCCGGCTGGAGGTGATCCGCCGGAGCGTGGAGGGCCGGCCCATCTACGCCCTCAAGATCAGCGACCGCGCCCAGGAGGATGAATGGTCAGAGCCGGCGGTGCTTATCTTTGCCCTGACGCACGCTCGGGAGCACCTGAGCACGGAGATGGCCCTGGACATTCTCCATATGCTGATCGAAGGGTATGGGCGCTCGGGTGAGATCACCAACCTGGTGCATCAGCGCGAGATATGGATTATCCCCGATCTCAATCCCGATGGCGACGTGTACGATACGGAAAGCGGGTACTACCGATTCTGGCGCAAGAACCGCCGGCCCAACCCCGGCGGCTCCTTCGGCGTAGACCTGAACCGCAATTTCGGCTATCGCTGGGGATGCTGTGGCGGCTCCAGCCCATCCCCATGGGAAGAGACCTACCGCGGGCCGGCGCCCTTCTCTGAACCCGAAAGCGCGGCCCTGCGCGATTTCGTCGAGTCCCACCCCAACATCACCGCCTCGCTCAGCCTGCATTCGTACGGTGAATGGATCCTCTGGCCATATGGGTACACGTACGAATCCCCGCCGGCCGACATGCGCCCACAGGACTATGAGGCGTTCCGCCGGCTGGCCGGGGCCATGGCCGATTTGAACGGCTATCGTGCCATACAGGCCAGCCAGTTATACCTGGCCGATGGGACCGCCGATGACTGGCTGTATGGGGCGCGGGGAATCTTCGCCTTCACCCTTGAGCTGTATCCCCGTACGTCGAACCCGGGGTTCTATCCGCCCGGCACCGTCATCCCGGCGGAGACGGCGCGCAATCGGCCGGCGGTGCTGTATCTCCTGCGCATGGCGGACAATCCCCGCAAGGTGGTGGGAGAAGGGGGCGACCTGACCCCGCCGCAGGTGGCGCTGACCGCGCCGGCGGCCGGCGCATACGTCTCCGGTCCGCTCCCCATCTCGGCGGATGCCGGCGATGACATCGGGGTCACGCTGGTGGAGTTTATTGCGGATGGCCGGACGCTGGGGCTGGATGAGGAGCCGCCTTTCGCGCTGGTGTGGGAGGATGTGCCGGCGGTGGGGAGCGCGCGGGTCTGGGCGCGCGCCTATGACGCCGGCGGGAATACGGCCGAATCCCCGCCCGTGCTGGTGCACTTTGCCGGCTCTCCGCCCGGCTATTTCCCCATTGTGCAGCGCCAGTCCGCGACCAGCCCATGAAACGCCAACAGGGGGCCCAGCGTTGGGCCCCCTGTTGGTCGAGGCGAAAGGAGGGAGTACGGGTAACTTTCGGTTGGGATGGAGCTCCCATGCACTGCGAAGCGCACGGCTTCGCCTACCAGGAGACCCCTCAGGTACTGCCAGAACTGCAGGAACTGCCGGCGGAGAAGCCCGAACTGCTCTTACTGCCGCCCACCCCGAACAGGGAAAGCGCCTTATGCACGTGCTGGGAGCCGCACTTCGGGCAGGTCACGCCTTTGTCGGCGTTCTGCATGGATTGGACGAACTTCTCGAAGCGCTCGTGGCACTCGTCGCACTGATATTCGTAAATCGGCATAGCTGTCCCTCCTGGATGGCGGTGGGCTAGAAGCGGGCCGGCAGGCCCTGCCGGCGCCGGTCCTCATCCGCCAGGAAGATGAGCTGATAGGCATCCACGTTGCCGGCGCCGCGCAGTTGGCCGTTCACCAACACCAGCGGGTACGAGAGCCGCTGGCGCTGTGCCTGTTCCAGCACCTGCTGGAAGCGCTGGCGGGTATCCGGCTGGTCCACATCGTGGAATTCGACGGACACCTCTTCACCATAGATATTCTTCAGGAATTGGCGGGCGATGGCGGTGGTCTCCTCCGAAGACCGCGCCGGCGCTCAACCCCACTGACAGACTTCCTCCATGCGTGTGCCCAGAACCGTGATGTAGGTGTAGACCATGCTGTGCCTCCTTGTCATATACCCTACCAGGGTAGCGCATACTATTATACCGGGGAGGGGCTGGATTGTCAAATCCGGCGGGCACTGCGCACAGGTTCAATACCCCAAGCGCGGATGGCGCGATACCCAACGACCAGAAGGTATAGAGTATATACGATGACCTCCAGCAATGATGGGTTGCCGTTATATCCGAAGAGGGCCTTCAGGAAAGAGCCGAGCGGGCCATTTTCATCCAATATTGGGTTAATATTCCAGAGGGTGTCTATGAAGGTCGGCAGAAGGCCGGCTTCCTGCAGTTCATGGACACCATGCGCTAACAGACCTGCGGCTACGAGAAGAAGCAGGATGCCGGTCACTTGGAAGAAGAGGCGAATGCTGATGCGCCTGCCGGCGGAAAACAGCAACCATCCGATCCCAATCGCAATTCCTAATCCGAGCAATCCTCCCAAGATTACCTGCTGGCCGTCGGCCTGAAATGCCGCCGCTGTCAGGAACAGTGCGGTCTCAATGCCCTCACGCACCACTGCTATGAATGCCAATACAAATAGTCCCCACCATCCGTTGTGCCGGGCCGCTATGCGAGTCTCCTCCTCAAGATGCTGTTGCAGTTTCGAACCTTGACCCTGCATCCAGAAAATCATCCATGTCAGCAATCCGGCCGCTATTAGCATGATAGTGCCCTCGAAAATTTCTTCAGCAGTGCCCTCTAGCCTCCAGCCAAGGATCAAAAGGGCGGTGCCGGCAATTACGCTGACCAGTACAGCCGCCGCCGTGCCGCCCCATACCGCCAAAGCACGATCTCTGGCCCCCAAACGGTACAGTAGGCTCAGCACGATGCCCACAATCAGAACCGCCTCCAGCCCTTCGCGCAGAGTAATCAGCAGTGCCGCAATCATGGTCCCCCCTAAATTCAGTTGGTTATGTGTAATGACTTGCTGTAGCGGACTTACCAATGCCAACCTGATTACGATTATAATTAATTAACCAAATTTGTCAATAATGCGAGGGGACAAGTTTGCAGATGGTATCGCGATTTTCCGCCCATCTGGCAATTGCTTTGTCAAGGTGTATATGCGCTCCCCAGTACCCACTTCGCAGGGCCGCTTGCCAAAACCTGTACAGCGCGGGTATACTTTGGAGGCAGAAGCGCCGGCGGCACAGCCGACAGGGAGGGAAAACGTTGATACCGAAGAACTTCCCCGGTCGGGGCAAGGTGGCGGTGCTGAAAACTTCGCCGCAGACAGTGCTAGAGGATTACGCGCGCCTGATGCGTCTGGCCGGCTACGAGGAAGCCCTGCCCAAAGACGCAGAGACCATCCTCAAGGTCAACATCTCCTGGCAGACCTGGTACCCGGCCTGTTCCACCGCGCCCTGGCAGTTGGAAGGGGTGATCCGCACCCTGCTGGCCGACGGATACGCCGGCCTCATCGCCGCCCATAACCGCACCGCAGTGGTGGACGCCTATATTGGCGAGCGCAATAACAAACACAAGGACATTATTGACGCCTATGGCGTCCGCAACGTGCACCTGTACGAACCGCACGTCGCCTGGGTGCACTACACCCCTAAATCGCCCATGCTGGTGCTGGACAAAATCTTCCCCGAGGGCATCTATATCCCGGAGCTGTTCATCGGCCGCAATATGATTCATCTGCCCACGGTGAAAACCCACGTCTTCACCACCATCAGCGGGGCGATGAAGAACGCCTTCGGCGGCCTGCTGGGCGAGAAACGACACTGGACCCATGGGGTCATTCACGAGACGCTGGTGGACCTGCTTTCCATCCAGCAAGAGATTCATGCCGGCCTCTTCGCTGTCATGGATGGGACGTTCGCCGGCGACGGGGCCGGCCCCCGCGCCATGCGCTGGCACGAGAAAGATATCATCCTCGCCTCTGCCGACCAGGTGGCGATCGATGCCATATCCGCCAAGCTCCAGGGCTTCGACCCCATGTCCATCCCCTTCATCCGCATCGCCCATGAAATGGGATTGGGGGTGGGCGACCCCCGCGACATCGAGGTGGTAGGATATGATATCTCGGGGGAGGACTGGGGCTTTGTGCTGGAGGATACCCTGGCCAGCCGCGGCCAGAAGGTCATCTATCAGGGACCGCTCAAGCCGCTCGAGGGGCTACTGCTCCGCACGCCGCTGGCGCCGTGGTCCTTTTTCGCTTCCAAACTGTATTACGACGTCTACTGGTACCCACGGGTAGGCCGGCCCAGGGTGGAAGCGGCCCTGCAGACCAAGTGGGGCCGGCTCTTCCAGTCCTACGGCAGTGGCGAAGTGACCATGCCCGGCATGGACACCCGCACGGCGGCGCTGGCCGCCGGCGGCCTGGCCTCGGTACTACTGCTGACCCTGGCGACGTATGTACACCGCCGGCGGCAAAAGGGGAAGGGGGTCTGAACCATGGACAGTGCCCAGTGGCTGGCGGCGGCTATCGCGGCCTTTCTGGCGGCGGCAGTACCGACCTTCCTGTACATCCTGCTGATTCGCTGGCTGGACCGCTACGAGAAGGAGCCGGCCTGGCTGCTGGCGGCGGCCTTCCTGTGGGGTGCCATGCCGGCAGTCATCATCTCCCTCATCTTTGAGTTTGTCCTCGGCCTGTCGTGGCAGTTAGCCGGCACGACGCTCCTGACCGCTTTCGTGGAGGCCAGCCTGATCGCGCCGGTGGTGGAGGAAGTGGTCAAGGCGCTGGCGCTGTGGGGCCTGCTGACGCTGTTCCGGGCGGAGTTCGATGACGTGCTGGACGGCGTCATTTACGGCGCGCTCATCGGCTTTGGCTTCGCCATGACCGAGCACTTCTTTTACCTGCTGGGAAGCTTTGGGGAGGGCGGTTTCTCCTCCTTGGCGATCACGGCGGTTTTGCGGGTGGGGATCTTCGGGTTCACCCACGCCGTGTTCACCGCCATCACCGGCGCCGGCTTTGGCTATGCCCGCAATGCACCGAACCGGGCCGCCGGCCGGCTGGTCGTGCTGGCCGCATTAGCCGGCGCCATCGCTTTCCACGCCGTGCATAATTTCGGCGCCACCCTGGTGCAGGCCGTCCCAGTCGCGCTGGTCCTGAGCCTGGCCAATAATACGGCCGGTATCCTCCTGGTGGCGGTGATTGTGGTGCTGGCGCTGAGCCAGGAGAAACGCTGGATCGCCGAAGAGCTGAAGGATGAGATCGGGGTCAGCCTGAACGAGGAAGGATATGCCATGCTCATCCGCCGGCGGGCCGGCGTGGCCCGGCGCATGGGCAAGCTGGCCTGCGTGGCCGGCATCCGGGTCAGCAAGATGGTCGAACTGCGCCGGCTGGCGACGGAGCTGGCCTTTAAGAAGGCGCAGTACCGCGCCGGCGACCGCTCGCCGAAGCTGGAGGAAGCGATTGCCCGCCTGCGCCAGGAGCTGATCGCCCTGCAGGATGCGTTTGCCTGTTCCACCGATTTGGGGTAACATTCCCCGGTAAATTCGGTATACGGTATGCTGAACGAAAGGAGGATGCGATGCGCAAGATCAGGATCACTGCCGGCGGCATCAGCGTGACCGCCGAGCTGAACGATTCCCCGACCGCCGATGCGATCTGGAACGCCCTGCCGCTGGAGGCAAGGGGGAGCACCTGGGGCGATGAAATCTACTTCTCCATCCCCGTACATCTGCCGCAGGCCAGGGACGCGAAGGAAGTGGTCGAGCTGGGCGATCTGGGATACTGGCCGCCGGGGAACGCCTTCTGCATCTTCTATGGGCCGACGCCGGCCAGCCTGGGGAACGAGATCCGGCCGGCCAGCCCGGTCAACGTCTTCGGCCGCATCGTGGATGACCCGACCGTGTTCCGCAAACTGCGCGGCAGTGTCAGCGTGCGGGTGGAACGCCTGGAAGAACGGTCTTGACAGGCACGGGGACAATATTTTCACAGGAGGACGCCATGGACAGGGGCTGGGATGGCATTTGCAAGGTGGGCATCGTGCAGTTCATGATATTCCCCGAAGTGATGCGCGGGGAGGGGTCGGTGGTGGAGACCATCACGAAAATCGCCGCGGATGACTTCTTCGGCGCCATGGAGATCACCCATATCGCGGACCCGGAGGCGCGCCGGCAGGCGGCCGGCATCCTCGCCGCCTCGCACATGGCCCTGGGCTTCGGCGCCCAGCCCATGCTCCTCACGAACAAGCTGGACCTGAACCATCCCGAGGAGGCGGAACGGAGCAAAGCGGTGGACCTGATGAGGGCGGCCATTGATGAAGCGGTCGAGCTGGGCATCGGGCGGGTGGCGTTCTTGAGCGGCAAGGACCCCGGCGAGGCCCAGCGCGAGCGCGCCCTGGACCTGTTGGTGGATTCCACGCTGGAGCTGTGCGAGTACGGCAAACGCAAGGGCGTGTTCCTGATCTGCGAGACCTTCGATTATGACGTGGAGAAGCGCGCTCTGATTGGGCCGGCGCGGTTGGCGGCGCGCTATGCCGAGCGGGTGAAAGCGCAGTACGACAACTTCGGCCTGATGTATGACTTGAGCCACGTCCCTCAGCTCCGCGAGGACGCGCTGGAAGGGCTGTCCATCCTGAAGCCGCACCTGGTGCACGTGCACGTGGGCAACTGCCAACTGCGCAACCCGAACCATCCTTCCTACGGCGACCAGCATCCGCGCTTCGGCATCCCCGACGGCGAGAACGATGTTCCTGAGCTGACAGCTTTCCTGAAAGCGCTGTTCCAGGTGGGGTATCTCCAGGAACATCCGAAGGGAGACCTGCCCGTCGTGGCCTTTGAGGTGAAGCCGATGAAGGGAGAGCTTTCGGAGGTGGTCCTGGCGAATACCAAGCGCGTGTGGCGCGAGGCCTGGAGCCGGCTGGAGCTGTAGCTTAGTCGTTCCCGGTGGCACTTCAGGTGACAGTCACCTGTATGGTGACTGTCACCTGTTTGTGTCACCTGTTTGTCTCTCCCGCAGAGCATGGTAGAATAGTGGGGGAGAAAGGGCCTGGCTCGCGATCGCGCCAGGGTTTGAAGATGAGTTTCAGTGAAAGCTCCCTTGGACCCCTATAGTAGAGGGGGCCAGGGGTATCACCCCTACCCCCTGGCCCCTTCCCCGCCGGCGGGGAAGGGGTTCGGGGATGGGGTCACTCGACTCATGAGCACACTATCTCCAACTTGTAGAATAGTACCTTGAATGATAGCGCAACGGCCGTGGGCTGTGTCCTCAGGCCGGGAGGAAAACTATGCGTGTGGCAATCGCCTATGGGCGCGGAGAACTGGAGATTGACCTGCCGGACGATGTGCCGGTGCAGGTGATCACGCCGGTGGAGACGCCCGGCCTGCCAGACGAGCGGACGGCACTGCTGGATGCTATGCGGCATCCGATCGGCTGTCCGCCTCTGCGCGAGATCATCCCCGCCGGCGCTCGCGTGGCGGTCGTCTTCAGCGACATCACCCGCCCCATGCCCAATGACCGCGTCCTGCCGGTCCTGCTGGAGGAGATCGAATCTGCCGGCGCAGGGGAAACCATCCTCATCAACGCGCTGGGCACGCACCGGCCGAACTCCCCGGAGGAGCTGGAGCACATGCTGGGCAAGGAGGTCATCTCCCGCTATCCCATC
>JACIWP010000084.1:0-2371 GCA_014360855.1 Anaerolineae bacterium | reverse complement strand
TCCTGCCCATCCTGCTGGGGGGAAACGAGGAGCAGAAAAGGGCCTACCTGCCCCCGGAGGAGCTGGAGCGCATGCTGGGCAAGGAGGTCATCTCCCGCTATCCCATCGTCCAGCATGACCCCTTCGCCGAAGATGAGCTGAAGTATCTGGGGGAAAGCTCCTTCGGACATCCGCTGTGGGTCAACCGGACGTTCGCCGAGGCGGATGTGCGGATATTGACCGGCTTCATCGAGCCGCACATGTTCGCCGGCTTCAGCGGAGGGCCGAAAGCGGTACTGCCGGGCATCGCCGGCGAGCGCACCATCCTGCTCAACCACAGCGCGCCCATGCTGAGCCAACCCCTGGCCACCTGGGGGGTGACCCGCGGCAACCCCATCTGGGAAGAGATGCTGGAGATGGCGGTGCTGGCCAACCCCGACTTCCTGCTGAACGTGACGCTGAACGCCCGCCGGGAGATCACCGGTGTCTTTGCCGGCGCCCTGCGGCCGGCCCATGCCCGCGGCGTGGCCTTTGCGCGCGAACATGCCATGGTTCCCGTGCGCCAGCGCTTCGATATCGTCATCACCAGCAACGCCGGCTATCCCCTGGATATGAACGTGTACCAGGCGGTAAAGGGGATGTCGGTGGCCGCCGAGGTGGTCAAGCCGGGCGGGCATATCATCGTCGCCGCCGAGTGCTGGGACGGCGTGCCGGACCACGGCGAGTACAAGCGCCTCCTGCATGCCGGCCGCGATCCCGCTCATCTGCTGGAGATGATGAGCCGGCCGGATTTCCTGGTGCGCGACCAATGGGAAGTGGCCATTCAGGCCCGCGTGCAGGTAATGGCGCACGTGTATCTGAAGTGCTCGTATCTTTCGGACGAAGAGGTGCGCCAGATCCACCTGACGCCCTGCCATGATATCGGGGCGCTGGTGCGAGAGCTGGTGCGGGAACTGGAGTCTCCCAGCATCTGCGTACTGCCGCAGGGACCGTTGGTGGTGCCGTATCTGCCCTCATCCGAGATTTCCCATGCCGCGAAGGGGGTGGAGCCATGAGAATCGCGATCCTCTCGGACACTCACGATAATATCTGGGTGCTGGAGAAGGTGCTGGACGAGATCGCCGGCGCCGATGCCCTGATCTTCTGCGGGGATTTCTGCGCGCCCTTCACCCTGGCCATGATGGCGGAGCGCTTCCGCGGGCACGTCCACTGCGTGGCCGGCAACAACGACGGCGACCCTCTCCTGCTGAGCCAGGTGGCCGGCAAGGCAGGCAACGTGACCCTGCACGGCGCCTTCGCCGAGCTGACGCTGGGCGGCCGGCGCATTTTCGTGAACCATTACCCACCCATCGCGGAGGCGGTGGCCGCCGGCGGGCTGTACGACCTGGTCTGCTATGGGCACAATCATCAGGCGGAGATACGGCGCATCGGGCGCACCCTGCTGGTAAACCCTGGGGAGGTGATGGGGCGCTTCGGACATTCGACGTATGCCATGTATGATACGGAGGCCGGCGAGGCCAGCCTGCACGAGGTTCCCTGGCCGGCCAGGGGATGAGCCGGCCCAATGAAAAGCTACAGCCCCCGCCGGCGTGCCGGCGGGGGCTGTATCGCTTCATGCATCCCGCATCAGGAAAGCTCTTTCAGCAGGCCGGTCTGTGCGTTGAACTCCTGGATCAGCTCGTCAATGACGGACACCTGCTTGTGGATGTTGGACCAGTAGTCGCGGTCATACCACTGGGCCTGGATCTCCTCGTAGGTCTTGCCCTGCTGCTCCACCCAGGTATAGTATTTGAGGTTGTGGATGCGCCGGCGGTCCCAGTAGCCCAGCTCCTCCATGTACTCCACGCCCATGCCCAGCAGGTAGCGGGCGTAATCGGCCGCCGCTTGGCGCTCGGTGTACTCGCCGCGCGCCTCGCGCAGTTCCCGCACGCGGCTCTGGTACAGCTCCATGGAGTCGGTGAGCACGGTCAGGACGATGTCGTTCTCGCCCAGCTCGTACCACTTGGCGAACTTGATGGAGGAGAGCAGGTTGGCAATGCCGGAGATGCCCAGCAGGTCGAGCTGATTCACCAGGGACTCGGGCACGCCCTGCTTGACCAGGTAAGCGCGGCCGGCCGGCTCGTTGAACAGGCGCACCAGGCTCATGCAGGCCTCATCGTCAATGGCCATCACCAGGTCGGTGTTCTTCAGGTTGTGGATCCAGGGCACATGCTTGTCGCCGATGCCCTCGATGCGGTGCCCGCCGAAGCCGTTCAGCAGGAGGGTGGGGCACTGGAGCGCCTCGCTGGCGGCCACCTTGCTGGTGGGGAAGACTTCTTTCAGGTAGTCGCCGCAACCGATGGTGCCGGCGGAACCGGTGGTCAGCACCACGCCGCGATATTCATCGTGCGGT
>JACIWP010000083.1 GCA_014360855.1 Anaerolineae bacterium | reverse complement strand
TGATATGCAGCGCGCCCGGTTACGGCCTCGATGCGGCGCTTGCCGGCCCCAATGCTTTCCTCCGAGACGATATGGAAGAAGCCGATCTGGCTGGTGCGCTGGACATGAGTGCCGCCGCACAGCTCCTGACTGATCAGCCGGTCGCCGGCGCTCACCTTGATAACCCGCACCCGTTCGCCGTATTTCTCATCGAACAAGGCAATGGCCCCCTGTTTCAGGGCCGACTGATAGTCCGTCCACTCCACCTGCACCGGATAATCCGCCAGGATGGCCTCGTTGACGCGGCGCTCGACTTCCTCCAGCTCCCGCTTGGTCAGCATACCGGGATGGGTGAAGTCAAAGCGCAGGCGGTCCGGTGTGACCAGCGAGCCGGCCTGTTGGACGTGCTTGCCCAACACCTCGCGCAGCGCGCTCTGCAGGAGATGGGTAGCGGTGTGGTTGCGAGCCGCCGACATGCGCCAGTCGGGGTCGACGCCGGCCCACACGCTGTCGCCTACATGCGGCGAGCCGGATTCCACCTGGCCGATATGCACGATAAGACCAGACAAGGGCCGGCGCACATCCTTCACCCGAATCACCCATGCCGGCTGATCCGAACCCTCGCAGAAGCGCACGATGGTGCCCACATCGCTGACCTGGCCGCCGCTCTCCACATAGAACGGGGTGACCGGCAGGACCACTTCCACCTCGTCGCCGGCCGAGGCCTGGCTGACCATCTGGCCGTCTTTCAGCATGGCGACCAGCCGGGTCTCCACCGAGGTAGTCACGTCATAGACATGCTGGACACCTTCCGCCCCGAGCTGTCCCTGCTGGCGCAGATGGTCCAGCAGGCTGGCGTAGCGCTCCGCCTCGCCGGCCTCGAACCCGCCGAATTTCTGCGCGGCCCGGGCGCGCTCGCGCTGTTCCGCCATGGCCGCGGCGAAGCCAGCCTCATCCACGGTGAAGCCATACTCGCGCGCCACGTCGCGCGTCAGGTCGAGCGGGAAGCCGTAGGTATCGTACAGCTTGAAGGCCTCACTGCCGGGGATCACCGTCTGGCCTTTGGCCTGCAGGCCGGCGATCAGCTCCTCCAGCAGGTTCAGGCCAGTGGTCAATGTCTGCAGGAAGCGCGCTTCTTCGGTCTCAATCACCCGCAGGATGAAGTCCTGCCGCGCCCGCAGTTCAGTGTAATGATCCCCCATGATGTCCATCACGACCCGGGCGATCTCCGTCAGGAACGGTCCCTCGAAGCCCAACTTACGGCCGAAGCGGGCCGCCCGCCGCAGGATCAGGCGCAGGACATAGCCGCGGCCTTCGTTGCTGGGCAGGACCCCATCCCCCACCAGGAAGGTGATGGCGCGCCCATGGTCGGCGATGACGCGATAGGCCACGATCTGGCGCTCGCGCTCCTCGTCGCTGTGCCCCAACAGCTCCTGGGTGCGGCGGATGATGGGGAGGAAGAGGTCTGTCTGATAGTTCGAATCACATCCCTGCATCACCGCCGTGATGCGTTCAAGCCCCATACCGGTGTCAATGCTGGGCCGCGGCAGAGGAGTCATACTGCCGTCGGGATGCAGTTCGTACTGCATGAAAACCAGGTTCCAAAGCTCCCACCAGCGTTCGCAGTCGCTCGCCGGCCCACAGTTCGGCGAACCGCAGGTGCACTTCTCCGGCCCCCGGTCATAGACGATCTCCGAACAGGGGCCGCACGGCCCCACGTCGCCCATGCTCCAGAAGTTATCCTTCTTGCCCAACCGTGTGATCTTCTCCGCCGGCACGCCGGCGATCTCCTGCCAGAGCACGAACGCTTCCTCATCATCCTGGTAAATGGTCGGATAAAGCCGCGCCGGGTCCAACCCCAGGCGCTTGGTCAGGAATTCCCAGGCATAGGCGATAGCCTCGCGCTTGAAGTAATCGCCGAAGGAGAAGTTGCCCAGCATCTCGAAAAAGGTATGGTGTCGCGGAGACGGCCCCACGGTTTCCAGGTCGTTGTGCTTGCCGCTGACCCGCATACACTTTTGAGAGGAAGTGGCACGGGTATAGGGGCGCTTCTCGATGCCGAGGAAGACGTCCTTGAACTGGACCATGCCGGCGTTGGTGAAGAGGAGCGTCGGGTCGTTGGCCGGCACCAATGACGAACTGGGAACGATCGTATGCCCCTGCTCCGCGAAATATTCCAAAAAGGCCCTGCGAATTTCGGCGCTGGTCCACGCCTTCTTCATATTCTCTTCTCTCCAGCCTCCAAACACACCAAATGTGCGCGGAGTATCTCTCCGCGATAACGGAACGATATTCTAACACAGCGCGGCAGGGATGTCAATCATTTGAGCCGCAGGGGACGTCCCGCACAACCAGGGAGGGAGGGTATACGGTCACAGGAGGCCCATCCTGAACTATGGAATAAAAAAACGCCCTCGCGAGAAACATTTCTCGTGAGGGCGTAGGGGGTTGTTCGATTAGTAACACCCACGATGATACGGCGTCCGGGTGCGGCGCGCCCGACCACGCTCATCAAGCACCATCTGCTCGACCATCAGCAGTTCGCCAACGGTGATTTCCCGACCGCACTTGACACACACGTGCCCAGAGTTGCGCGAGCGACGAGCCTCTCGCGTTGCCACATCCGCTCCCATTTTTGCTGCCTGCGCCACGGTACATCCTCCTGATGCATGGAATGAGTCATAAGTGTTGTGCACACACAGTGCACGCCTGCTGGGCCAGCAGGCGTGCACGAGGCGCTATTTTATCGGGAACGGAATTTTTGTCAATTTTTCCTGGCCGCGATTTCCAGGAACAGTGCCCTTACCAGCGAGCGTGGTGCTCCTCCACCCACCCGATAAGGCCCCGCACGGACACGGTCTCCCCTTCATCGGTCACGACCTGGCCCTCATAGTGGCCGAACATCTGGTGCACTTCCGAAGCGATGAGAAGCAGGTTCGTGCGCGCCACGCGCTCCATGAACGGGGTAAATTCCAGGGACAGCCGGCCGTCGGGCGAGGTCATACGCCAGGGACGCATGAAATTGCGGCTGTCATATTCGAAATCCACCTGCCCCAGCTTATGGATGCGGCCCTGCAATAGGAGGGTGTTTTCCGTGGCGGCGGAGGTGTCGCCGAAGCCAAATCCCAGGTTCAACCCGAGGGTGCGGCCGTCGGGAAGGAAGCCGGAGGCGCTGGCCCAGACCCAGAAGGAGCGGTACTCCCAGACCCCGCGCCCCCAGTCCAGGTTGCCCAGGCAGTGCTGTGGGTCGAGATCGAGACGGGTTTCGCCCCACTGGATGCGGCCGGCGGCCGGCATGCAGTTCACCTTGCGGTTGTAATAGAAACGCTTGCGCCCGATGGGAATAACGATGACGGTAGATTCGTGCCCCTCCAGCATCTGCAGGGTGATGTCGGCATTCAGGTGGGCGCCGGCGAACGCCGGCCACTCCACGGACAGATGGCGGGAATCCGGTTTCGCCTGGAAGCGCAGTGCTACCCGGCCGTTGTCGAAGAAGCTTTCCCCTTCCGTGCTCTTGGGAGCAAGGTGAATACCCCGGCCGAACGGGATGGTCAGCGTCTGTTCATGGCAGGTGCGTCGTTCGAAGTCAATAATATACACGAAGGCCTGGCCGGCGTATCCCAGGTGTGCCAACGTGGCGGAGAAAAAGTGGGTGGGTGTGGTGATGCCGTAGTAATCCCAACATTTCACGCGGAAGCGCTGTAAAGGCCGCAGAACCGCGGGATAGAAACGCACATTTTCCAGGTTGGCATCCAGGATGGGCTGACGAGCCCATCCGACCTGGGTCAGATTGCCATGGGCATCGAGAAGAGGACCTGGGTGGGACAGTTCGCGCTGGTGGGATGGGTTCATTTGCTTCCTCCATGCGGTGGGACATCTGGGAAAACGGCCGACGTATCGGGCTGTCGCATCAAGTATATCGCAGGTAGGTGGGGAAGGTCAATTACCCCTGCTCCGCTCCGATTGACGCCGGCGCGTTCATTTGCTATGATTGCTGTGCAACCTACACCTCGAAGGAGTTTTATTATGAAAGCGGTCCGCCTGGTGGAGATCGGTCAGCCTTTGCAGATGCAGGAGATACCGGTGCCGGCAGTCGGCCGGCGTGATATCCTGGTGCAGGTCAAGGCCGCCGGCATCTGCCACTCTGACGTCCACTACCGCGCCGGCATATCCCCCGCCGGCCCACTCCCCCTCACCCTCGGCCATGAGGTCGCCGGCGTCGTCGCGGCAGTCGGCGAAGAGGTGACCAACGTCCGGCCGGGCGATCGCGTATGCCTCCACTATCTCATCACCTGCGGGGAATGCGAATACTGCGCGCGGGGATCAGAGCAGTTCTGCCGGCATGCTTCCATGATCGGTAAATACCGCGATGGCGGCTTCGCGGAATACATTGCCGTGCCGGCGCGGAATGTCTTCATCCTGCCCCCTGAGATATCCTTTGAGATCGGCGCCATCATGATGTGTTCCTCCGCGACATCTTTCCATGCCCTGCGCAAGGCCGGCCTGCAGGCCGGCGAACGCGTCGCCATCTTTGGCGTGGGCGGATTGGGCATGTCCGCGGTCCAGCTAGCCAGAGCCTTTGGCGCCATCGAGGTATTTGCGGTGGACATTGACCCGGCCAAGCTGGAACTGGCCAAACGCTTCGGGGCGGTCCCCATTGATAACCGCAGAGGAGATGCGGTGGAGCAGATTCGTGAACTGACCGGCGGCGCCGGCGTGGATGTGGCGGTGGAGCTGATCGGCCTGCCGGCCACCATCCGCCAGGCGATCGACGCGGTGGGCATCTTCGGCCGCGTCGTTCTGGTGGGACTGAGCGACCGCACGCTACCCATCCACCCCTACCGCGATTTCGTTCTGCGCGAGGCCCAGCTCATCGGAAGCTCTGACCACCTCGCCCAGGAGATTCCTCTTCTGCTGGAGCTGGCCCGCCGCAAGGCCCTGGACCTCTCCGCCGTCGTGACCCGCACGATTCCCCTCGATGCGGCCGCCATCAACGCGGCCATGGATGAGCTGGAACATTTCGGAAGCGGGGTTGTCCGTACGGTGGTGGTTCCCTGAAAACGAGGAACTGTCCCCTGCCGGCATGACTTGACGAACGGGGGATTTGCGGTATAGTTTGATAATGAATCATGCAGGCACTGTTTCTTCTCCACCTCACCACTGCACCGCAGGAGCGGGAAATGATCGCGTATGATTTCCTCGATACGCCGATCGGCCGGCTGGGGATCGCCGTCTCCCCCAACGGCCTCTGTCGCGTCGAACTGCGAACCGACGAAGCGCGGTTTGTCAATATCCTGCGGAAAACCTGTGGACAAGAGCCGGTGCATTCTCCCCCTGCCACAGAAGAGGTAAAGCGTCAGCTTCAGGAGTATTTTGCCGGCCAGCGCCGGCACTTCGACCTGGTGGTGGACCTGGAGCAGGTCACCCCATTCCAGCGGGATGTGCTCATCGCCTGTCTCCGCATCCCGTATGGGGAAACTCGCTCCTATGCGGACCTGGCGCGTGCCGTCGGCAGGCCCAAGGCCTTTCGCGCGGTGGGGATGACGATGGCCATGAACCCGATCCCCATCGTGATACCCTGCCACCGCGTCCTGCGCTCCGACAATGGGCTGGGCGGCTACGGCGGCGGGCTGGATATCAAGCAGTGGCTTCTCCAGCACGAAGCGGCACATCGAGAGCCGGCTTCTTGCCCGATCGAATGAACGCACAGGAGGAACATCATGCCGTTTTTCCACACCGCTGAACTCCCTGCCGTGCAGGCCGCTCCGGGCGTCACCCGCCGGGCCGTTTGGCTGAACCACGTCATGCTCACCTTCTTCGAGTTTGAGGCCGGCGCGGTGGTGCCGGAACACTCTCACCCCCATGAGCAGATCACCTATGTGATCCAGGGAGCGCTGGAATTCACCTTGGACAATGAGACGCGGGTACTGCGCGCCGGCGACGGCGCCGCCATCCCCTCGAACGTCCGCCATCGCGCCGTCGCCCTGGAACCTTCGCTGGTGCTCGACGGTTGGTCGCCTATTCGTGAGGACTACTGTTAACAGGGAAGTATGACGCGCATCATCAGCGTATTAAATTTCAAGGGCGGCACGGGTAAGACAACCACGGTCGTGAATCTGGGCATGGCGCTGGCCCTGCGCGGGTTTCGGGTGCTGGCCATAGACCTGGACCATCAGGGCAGTCTGGCCAAATGGCTGGGGGTCCCTACCCCACTGACCATGGCAGAAGTGCTCCTCGGCCAGGCTGAATGGCCGGATGCCGTTCAGCGTGCCCGCACGCGCTTCGACGTCCTGCCGTCGGACCGCCGGCTGGCTGACGCCCAGGAGACGCTCATTCAGCATCACGCCAACCCGAGCATCCTGGAAAGCCGACTGCGGGGCATCACCAGCGCCGGCTACGATTTCATCTTCCTCGACTGCGCGCCCTCCATCAACTTCCTGGCAGAGGCCGCGCTGTACTTTTCCAAAGAAGTGTTCATCCCTATCTCCATGGAATTCCTGGCGCTGGTCGGCGCGCGAGAGGTCATCATCGAAATCCTGCGGGCACGCCGGCTGTTCTCCTCCCACACCGCGCGCATCTCCCTGGTCATCCCGTCATTTTACGATGTGCGCCATGCCAAATCGCATCAAACCCTGCGCATGCTGGAGGAATACTTCCCCGGCATCGTCAGCAATCCCATCCGCGCTACCGTCCGACTTTCAGAGGCACCCGGCCACCAGCAGACCATCTTCGAGTACGATCCCAAGGGACCCGGAAGCCAGGATTTCGCCGAACTCGCGGAGAGGGTTATCCGAAATGAGCACTGACGCCGGCAAACCGCATCCCGAGCACCGTGGGCTTGGGAAAAACCCATTCGAAGGGATGGAGCCGCTCATCGAAGCCGCTCGCCAGGAAACCGGTGCGCCGCATCTGGACACGATCGAGCCGCCGGCGCCCCCCCAACCGCTCCCGTCGGACCCCATCCAGCGCGCCCAGGCCCTGGCGGCTTTGCATGCCTGCCCCTTTCTGGGACTGTTGCAAGACCCGGACATTCGCTACTTGGGCGCGGACGAAGGGCACCGCTGTTACGCCGGCCCACGACCCCGCGCCATCACCATCTCATACCAGGAGCGCCTGTGCCTGACGGACCATTATCAAGAGTGCGAGATTTTCACTCGGGCGCTCAGCCGGCGGGCCGAAACCCCTCAGGCCGGCCCTGCCCGCCGGCTCCGCGACTGGCTCACGCGCCTCTTCGGCAAAGGCTCCTGATGACCCGCTCCCCAATCTTTGCCTTTTCCCCCCGCCGCGTTTACAATAGCGGCTGAAATGCCGGCCTCCCAGCCGACATGTACCCTTTGCCCGAAAAGGTGCTCATCCTAGATGCGTGTGGCTGTCATTATCCCGACATATAACGAGCGCGAGAACCTGCCGCCGCTGGCCGGCGAGATCCTGGCGCTGGAACAGGTGGACCATCTCATCGTCGTGGACGACAACTCGCCCGATGGAACGGGCGAGCTGGCGGACGAGCTGGCAGAGAGGGACCCACGCGTCGTGGTGGTGCACCGACCCGGCAAGCAGGGGCTGGGACGAGCTTATGTCGCTGGCTTCCGCCGCGCTATGGACCTGGGCGCCGATGTCATCATCACCATGGACGCCGATTTCTCCCACCATCCTCGCTATATCCCCGCCATGCTGGAAAAGCTGGCCATGCCGTGCGATATCGTCATCGGCTCGCGCTATGTCCCTGGCGGCGGCACGCGGCACTGGGGATTAGATCGGCAGTTCCTCAGCGCCGGCGCCAATATGGTGGCGCGCCTCTCGCTGGGACTGCGCGCCCATGACTGCACGGCCGGCTTTCGCGCCTACCGCCGGCATGTCCTGGAATCCATACCACTGGACAATATCCGCTCGAACGGATACTCCTTCCTGGTCGAAATGCTCTATAGATGTCAGCAGGCCGGCTTCCGCGTCGGAGAAATCCCCATCATCTTCGAAGACCGCCAGCGAGGCCAGTCCAAGATCAGCCGTGAAGAAATCTACAAAGCGATGCTGACGGTCTTCCGGCTGGCGCTGGACCGTCTGAGCCGGATATGGCGGCGGCCGGCTGCGCGGGGGTCCACTCGGTGAGCATGACACATGGTTCAGGAGAGGCCCGGAGCAACCGTCGGCCATACCCCTGACCGCAGCGTGCAAGTGGGAAATAGGACATGAAAGCCTTTCCTCGCCGGCTCGTCACCGCCATAGGCATGGTGGTGTTTCTCGTCTGGATGGCCTTCGTCCTGGCCTCTCTATACGCTGTGCAGAAGCCCTTCACCCCGGCCACCGGCGCCGCGCTGGCCCGCACATTCTGGAGCGCGTTGGTGCCGGCCATCATCGCCCTGTGCGCGACACTCCTCGGCCAGCGCATCCTCTCCGCAATAGGCCTTCAAGCGAATTCCCGACTGGAACAGGCCCTCTATGGTCTGGGCATTGGAAGCGGCATCCTGGCCGTCCTGATATTCCTGCTTGGCGCCGCAGGTCTCCTGCAACAGACCCTGCTCCAGGCGCTGTTTGCCGCCGGCCTGGCCCTCTGCCTGGCAGAGCTGATCCGCCATCGCCCCAAGCGGCCGCGCCTGGCAGAACTGTCCCTCCCGCCATGGTGGTTGGCGGCATACCTCTTCTGGATGGCCGGCCTCACCCTGCTCGTGGCCCTGGCCCCTCCCTGGGGGTGGGACAGCCTGTTCTACCACCTAGTGGTGCCGGCAAACGCACTGGCCAGGGGGAGCTGGCCGGCCCCCGCCGGCGTCCCGCATTTCCTGTATCCCAGCCTGACGGAATCGCTGTTCACCTGGTGCATGGCGGTTGCCGGCGACCGCGCTGCGGCGCCCCTGCACGCCGTGTTCGCCCTCGGCACCGCCGGCGCGGTCTATGCCCTGACGCGCCGGCTGACAGCCGGCCGCGCCGCGTGGCTGGGCGTGGCGGTCTGGGCTTCCATGCCCATGGTGTTCGTGCTGAGCACTTGGGCCTACACGGACATGGCCCAAGCGTTTTACCTGGCAGTTGCCGCACTGGCCCTCGCGGAATGGGACAGGTCCGATGACCCACGCTGGATAGTGCTGGCCGGCGCCCTGGCCGGGTTTGCCCTGGGCGTGAAATATACGGCACTGATCGGCGCGGCCGGCCTGGGCACCTACGTCATCCTGAAACTCCTGGCCAGGAAATCCTCGCGGCAAGCCGCTGTGGCGGCGCTAACGCGCTTCGTCCTGCCGGCACTGCTCGCGGCTTCCCCATGGTACATGCGCAATGCCATACTGACCGGCAATCCGATATACCCCTTCCTGTTCGGCGGCCCAGGGTGGGACGCCTTTCGGGCGGAGTGGTACAGCCGACCGGGATCCGGCCTGGGATGGGATGTGCTCCAGCTCATCATCCTGCCCTGGACCGCCACCCTGGGCATTCGCGACATGAATTATTACGACGGCCAGACCGGGCCGATGTATTTACTGCTCTTGCCGGCGCTGATCATCTGGCTGATCGTCCCGCGCCTGCGCCGGCAACTGCCCCAGCCGGCCGGCGTGCTATTATGGTCCGCCGGCGTCCTCGCCGCCGCATGGACATTCGGTGTAATCCAGTCCCAAGCCCTCTTCCAAACCCGACTGCTCCTGCCCTGCCTCACCCTGGCGGCCCCTGTGATGGCCTTTCTCCTGGAGCGCCTGGATACGTTGATGCCCGGGACGCTTTCTGCGCGCCGGCTGACCATCACCGCGCTGGGGATCTCCATGCTCCTGAATGCCACTGCCTGGACCACCCAAACCGCCGCCGTTGACCCTCTGCCGGTCCTGGTCGGGCGGGAGACAGAACGTGCGTACCTCGAACGCAACCTCGGCGCCCATGGGGTCGCCATGCAGGAGCTGGCCGGCCTGCCGCCTGGCGCACGAGTGCTGTTC
Source organism: Anaerolineae bacterium (assembly GCA_014360855.1). Taxonomy (NCBI): domain Bacteria; kingdom Bacillati; phylum Chloroflexota; class Anaerolineae; species Anaerolineae bacterium. The sequence continues at coordinate 1,657 of JACIWP010000083.1, read as the reverse complement.
CTCTGGGAGCCGCGCACCTATTACTCGCCACTGCCGGCCTACCCCGACGCTATCCTCGACAACTGGGCGCACGCTGTACACCAATTCGGCAGTGCGCGGGACGCCGCCCAGCAGTGGCATTCCGAAGGCTATACGCACATCCTGCTGTACCGCCACGGCCTTGATTTCGTGGTGCGCACTGGCCTCGACCCGCTGACACCGTATATGCTGTCCGAACTGAAGGTACTGCTCGAGGAATACGCGGAGCGCATGGAGTTTGCCGCGGAACCGGAGTACGAGCTGTATGCCCTGCGGCCGGCCGGCGCTCCGCCTGCGACGGGATCAACACATGGACAATAAAGGCCCCCTGGCCCACGTTCCATTCCCCTGGAAGCGAGACATCCTGCTCATTGTCGCGGCATCTCTGATATTTCGGGCCGCCGCCGCCCTGCCCTTCCGCTCCCCGGGCTATATGGACGCCTTCTATTATTATGTCAATGCATGGCGCATTGCCGCCGGCCGCGGCCTGACCGAGCCATTCATCTGGAACTATCTGTCCCCGCACCTTCAGCTCCCTATGCCGGCGTTCCAATATTGGATGCCGCTGACCTCGTTCCTGATCGTGCCTTTCTTCGCCGCGTTCGGCGTCGGCTTTCGCTCCGCTCAGCTTCCCTTTATCATCCTTTCCAGCCTTCTGCCGGCGCTGGCCTACCTCATCAGCCTGCACCTCTCATCCCCTCGGCGCACCGCCTGGTTCAGCGCCGCCCTGACACTGCTCACGCCGGCATATCTCAAATTCTGGGCCACCACCGATAATTTCACCCCCTTTGCCCTGCTGGGATGCCTGGCGCTCCTGAGCGGATGGAGAGCGATCGTCACGCGCCGCCCGCGCTGGTTCTTCCTGGCCGGCCTGCTCATCGGCCTGGCACACCTCACCCGTGCCGATGCGCCCCTGCTTTTCGCCGCCATCCTGCTGACCGCTCTATTCCCTGGATCAGATTCCTCGTCCCTGCGCAAACAGCCGGGCGTCCTGCTGGCCGGCTTTTCCCTCATGGCCGCCGGCTACCTGTTGCCGCTGATCCCCTGGCTGTGGCATAACTGGCATGCCGCCGGCACCCTCTGGAACCCAGCCGGGACGCGAACACTCTTTCTCCGCAGTTATGACGAGCTGTTCAGCGCCCAGGCCCAGCTCTCCCTCGCGGCCTATCTCGAGTGGGGGTGGCGCAGTATCCTGACCTCTAAGCTCTCCGCCGGCTGGCGCAATGCGCTCACACTGATCGGCGCTATGCTGGCCTTGTATCTCGCCCCGTTTGCCGGCATCGAGCTGTGGAAGCGCCGGCACGCCTACATGACGCGCCTGGTGCTCAGCTACCTCCTCCTGCTGTATCTGGCCATGACCCTGCTCTTCACCTTCCCAGGGCCGCGCGGCAGTTTCCTGCACTCCGGCGCCGCCCTCCTGCCGTTCCTCATGGCCTACGCTCAACACGGCCTGGAGCGTGCCATCCGCTGGGCATCCCGTCGGCGCGGCTGGGAGACCGCGCAGGCGCTGAAGGTGCTGAGCGCCGGCAGCCTGCTCATCGCCGCCCTGCTCGCGCTGATGCTCACCGGCCAGGCGCTGGCCGGCGGCGGGATAGCCGGCCCCGGCTGGAACGAGGTGGGGCGCATCTATCTGGATGTG
>JACIWP010000082.1 GCA_014360855.1 Anaerolineae bacterium | reverse complement strand
CCTTGCAATAATCCCAGATCCCCAGTGGCGCGCTACCGCAGAAGACCTGTTGACCCAACTGCGAGGTACACCGTGAACTACATCAAGACCGTCTTCGACAACGGCCTAATCCTCCTGACCATCCCCGTGCCGTACGTTCGGTCTGTGGCGATTTCGGTGTTTGTCGGGGTTGGCTCGCGCTATGAGCCTGACGAGGACGCCGGCGTCTGCCACCTCATCGAGCACATGCTTTTCAAAGGCTCCTCCCGCTGGCCAACCGCTCGCGACATCTCAGAGACCATCGAGGGTATCGGCGGAGTCATCAACGCCAGCACCGGCCGCGAGACCACCTTATACTGGGTTAAGATCGCCCAGCCCCATGAGCACGTGGCGCTGGAACTGCTGGCCGACATGCTGATGCATCCCATCATGGACCCCGAGGAATTCGCCAAGGAACAGCGGGTGGTCATCGAAGAGATCAACATGCTCCACGACTCCCCGGAATCGCTGGCGCAGATCACGATCAACAACCTGGTATGGCCGGCCCATCCGCTGGGCAGAGACATCAGCGGCACGCGCGAATCGGTGCGCGGCCTCACCCGCGATAAACTCCTCGCCTATATGGACCAGTTCTACGGCCCGCCCTGTGTGGTCATCAGCATCGCCGGCGCCATCGAGCCGGAGCAAACCCGCGACCAGATCGCCTCGCTCTTCCAGGACTGGCGCAAAGTGCCCGGGCGAGACCCCCTGCCCTACCAGGACTTCCCCCACGCCACGGCAAAAGTGGTCTTCAAGGACACGGAGCAGGCCCATATCTGCCTGGGATTTCCTGGCCTGTCCCGCAATCATCCCGACCGCTTCGTGCTCACCCTGGCCAACACCATCCTGGGCGACGGCATGAGCTCGCGCCTGTTCCAGGAAATCCGCGAGCGCCAGGCGCTGGCCTACAGCGTGGACTCGTACATCAGCTTCCTGCGGGATACCGGCATGCTGGGAATTTACGCCGGCGTGGACCCCTCCCGCGCCGAGCCGGCGCTGGAAGCCATCGTGCGCGAACTGCGCCGCATGCGCGACGAGCCTGTTTCTGCCGATGAGCTGGCGCGCGCCAAGGAGTTCAACAAGGGCCGGCTCCTGCTCCAGATGGAAAACACCTCCGCCATCGCAAGCTGGTACGGCCGGCAGGAAATCCTGCCCGGCGATGTTTTCTCCGTGGACGATGTCATTGCCCAGATGGAAGCGGCCACCCCTGAGGACATCCAGCGCGTCATGCAGGCCGTCCTCCACCACGACCGGTTCAACATCGCGGTCGTCGGCCCCTTCGAGCAGGAAGACCGTTTCGCTGGATTCCTCTCCGCGCTGTAGCCCCGCCAGGTGATAATCGCATCGCAGATGACCGTCATACCCCCTCGCGCCCTGTGTCCTCCGACATTCCAGGTATTTCCCGGTTGCGCAGCTATGCATAAAGATATGTTGACAAACATTATGGCGTTTAGTATAATCAAGCAGGGTCAAAAAAAGAATTGGACGGTAACCGGGCAGGAAACAGGGGGTAACCGCAGATGGCAGAAGAAGAAAAGGCCCGCAAGCGAGGCCGGCAGCCCAAGTCCCAAAAAGAAGAACAGCCGCAGAAGAACTTCAAAGTCCTCGTCGTAGATGATGACCAGGAAATCGGCTACATGTTCCAGCGCCTGCTGGGCGGTCCGCAGACCAGCGTCACCATCGCTCGCGACGGCTACGAGGCCCTGGAGATGATCAAAGCGGAGCCGTACAATCTCATCTTCCTGGATGTGCGCCTGCCGGGCATGGACGGCGTACAAACGCTGGAGGAGATCAAGAAGCTCCGCCCGGACAGCATCGTGGTCATGATGAGCGGCTATTCGGTGGAGGAGGAGATCAAGCGCGCCATGTCGTTGGGTGCGCAGGACTTCATCGCCAAGCCGTTCGAGGACATTGACGAGATCATGACCATCGAGGAAGTGGCGCGCTATCTGAGCCTGCACGAGCTGACCGTGCGCCGGCTGGCCCGCGACGGCGAGATACCCGCCTTCAAGATCGGCCGGCAGTGGCGCGTCAAAAAAGCCCTCCTCGACCGCTGGATCGAGCGGGAGGCCATGCGCAACGTGCAGGAGCGCGGCGCTCAGGAACGCGAGGGGAAAGAATAACATGCCTTCTCTGAGACAGCCTTCGGAGCTCCCACATGCCGCGTGAACGGGTACTCGTAGTTGACGACGAGGTGGATGTGCTGGACCTCTGCCAGCGCGTGCTGGAGACAGAGGGCTATCAGGTTGTCCGCGCCTCCGATGGTTGGGAGGCGCTCAACAAAGCGCGCGAACAGACCTTCGACCTTCTGCTGACTGACATCAAGATGCCAGGGCTGGGCGGGCTGGAACTGGCCCGCGCCATGAAAGAGGGCAACGCCAACCTCGTCTGCGTCACCATGACCGGCTTCAGCACCATGAACCTGGCCATCGAGGCTTTGCGGCTGGGCATTGACGAGTTCATCGTCAAACCCTTTACCCCCGATGAGCTGGTCTCTTCCGTGAGTAAAGCGCTGGCCAAAGTGCGGCTCCAGAGAGAGAACATCCGCCTGCGGGCGCTGATCCCTTTGTTCGAACTGAGCAAAGCCTTCCTTTCCACGGTAAAAGAGGACGAAATTCTGGAGCATGTCCTGCGCATCGCGCATCAGGAGACTCATGCCGCCGGCGCGCTGGTGATGCTCGTTGACCTCCAGCATGGCTGGATCACCGCACGGAAGGCCGCCGGCATCCTCGCCGGGATGCGCGTCAGCTCCCCACACCAGGGATGGTCCCTCCCCTGGGAAATCCTGGAGTTGAACCAGCAGGTCATCCTGCAGGGGCCCGAACTGCTCCCCACCACCACCCGCTCGATGGCAATGGAGGCCGGCATCGGCCCTTTGGTCGGCTTGCCCATCGTCGTGCAGAACAAGCCCAGCGGCGTGCTGATTGCGGCGCGCGAGGCCGGCGCCGCCCCGTTCGACGCCAGCGACGTGGAACTTCTCTCCATCCTGTGCGGCCAGGCCGGCATCGCCCTCGCCAACGCACGCCTCTTCGCCGAGATCCAGCGCGCCTACGAAGAGGTCAAACGCCTGGACCACATGAAACGCGAGTTCATCAACATCGCCGCCCACGAACTGCGCACCCCCCTGGCCATCCTGATGGGCTACGCCAGCATCCTGGCCGAGGAAACCACCGGCGAGATGCGGGAGCGGCTGGAAATCGTCGTGCGCAACGCCGTGCGCCTGCGCTCATTGATTGACGATATGCTCAACCTGCGCTACCTGGAGACCGGTGAGATCGCCTTCCATCCCGAGACTCTGCACATCCAGGATGTGGTGGAGGAAGTGCTGGAGGAGTTGGGGCCGCTGGCACGCGAGAAGCCGCTCACGGTGCTGGTAGACCTGCCGGCCGACCTGCCGCCCGTCGTCTCCGACCGCCAGAAGGTGACGGCCATCCTGGCCAACCTGCTCTCCAACGCCATCAAGTTCACGCCGGCCGGCGGCACCGTGCGCATCGGCGCGGAGGCCCGGGACGGCGAACTGCGCGTGGAGGTCGCCGACACAGGCATCGGCATCCCGCCGGAGGCCATTCCCCACATCTTTGAGCCGTTCTATCAGGTGGAGGATTCGCTCACCCGCGAGCACGGCGGCATCGGCCTGGGGCTGACCATCGCGCGAGAGATGATCAAACGCTGCGGCGGGCAGATCGGCGTAGAGAGCGTCCCTGGCCAGGGAAGCCGCTTCTACTTCACCCTGCCGCTGGAGCCGGCATAACCCCCCGCCGGCCGTATCAGCCGAACAACCCGAGCGTACACCCCACTTACCCGCGCCCTCAACAGTTCCGCGCGCGCCCGGTGCCATATCTGTATCGGGTCACCCTCGGCCGGCGCGGCGCCGGCCGGCCCGTATCTCTGCCGCACGAACATATCCGCCAGAGTGCGCACGCTTCCGCCGGCCGCTGGCGCCCGGCGCGCCAGCACCCCCGCAAACTCGTACGGCGTCCAGGTCGGCTGTGCCCGCACGCCGGCCAGCGCCGGCGCGAAGCGCGTCAGCCGTAAATAGGCACGCTCCGCTGGCGTCAGCCGGCGCGGTTCCATCAGCCGCCAGACCAGCCGCAGGATTCCGCCCAGCAGGCCCAGCCCGGCCAGGACGATGCCGGCCTCCGCCCCCGCCCGCGCCGGCGCCGGCAGTCTCCCCACCCCGAACGGCCCCGCCTCCTCGCCCAGCGGGGCTATGTCCGGGCCGAACTTTTCCTCCTCGCCCAGCGGATTGGTCGGCGCGGGGCGCTGGGCCGCCTCAGCGGTCAGCGCCTCAACCCGGCTGGCATAGCGCACGGGCAGGGGCTGGGCCGGCGTCGGCTCAAAGATGATCCAGCCGTACCTTGGGAAGTACAGCTCCGCCCAGGCATGGCCGTTCTTTTCCAGGATGTGGTACACACCGTTCTCGTCCGGGGCCCCTACCACATAGCCCTGGACGAAGCGGGCGGGGATGCCGGCGATGCGCGCCAGCACGACCATGGCCGAGGCGTAATAATCGCAGTAGCCCTGGCGCATCATGAAAATAAAGTATTCGACCGCGTCCTCCGTGGGCGGCGGCGCCTCAATCTGTTCATTATAGGGGATGTTGCGCAGGAAGCTCTCAATGGCCAGGGCTTTATCATAATTGTTGGTGTAGCCGCGGGTGAGAAACCGGGCCAGCCAGAGCAGGCGCCGCGGCACGTCCTGAGGAAGCTGGAGGTAATACTGCCGCACCCAATCGGGATAATCGGTGCCGGCGGAACGCAGGCTCTCCTCGTCCGCCACTGAGACCAGCGAGACCACCCGATAGACATCATCCTCATACAGGCGGTGCTGGGGGAAGGCCATCTGAATGTCGGCCGGCGGCCGCGCCGCCGTGGCCCCCTCGCGCGGCAGATAGAGGAGCTGGGCCTCGGCGGGAATATCCACCTGGTACAGCAGTGGGGCCGCCAGGATGATGCGCATGGCCGGCCAGCGCACCCGTACCACCTGCTCCACCTTCCTGCGCATCTGATACGGCGGCTCTGCCATGGGCGAGGAACGCTCCCCGAGCGGCCCACGATCGGTATAAGTCGCCGCCCAGCCTCGTCCGCCGTAATAATCGTAGGCCGCCGCCACCCAGTAGCGCCCCTCCGCCGCCTGGATATCGGCGATGGGTGCGTCGGTCAACTGCACCTCGCCGGCCAGCAGTTTGGTCGGCCCGAAGGTCAGCTCCCGGCCGGTGCCGTAGCGCTGGAGGGAGGCGAACAGCCGGTTCCACTCCTCCTTGACCGTACGCACCGGCCGCTCCAGACGCTCACCGAAGCGCGCCAGGGCCTTCACCTGCTGGGCGCCGGGGAGCGTCCAGGCCAGGAGCAGGGCCAGGAGCGCGATGACCAGCCCGTCGCGGATGATGTCGAAGCGTGCCTCATCGCCGGCCAAGATGCGTGCCTTCTGCCATTCCCCCTGCCGTTGGTGCAGGCGGTGCCGGATAAGGAGCAGGAGGCACAGCCCCAGATGAATCATGAAATAGGGCATCAGCTCCGGCGGGGCGTAATAGAGATTGAACATGAGGCCGGCGGTGGGCGGGAACAGGGCCCACCACAGCCGGCCGTGGCGGAAATACTGCCAGACGGAGACGTAGCCGACAAGCCAGAGCAGGAGCGTCAGCTCAGCCACGAACACCAGGTTGTCATAGCTGGTCCCGCCCCCCAGCAGGACCATGAGCCAGTGATAGAGCCGCAGGCCAACCTCGATCAGGCGATCCTGCCACGACAGCTCCGGGGATACCAGGGTGCAGAGCAGGAGGCTGTTGGCGATAAGGCCGACGAAGAGGATATAGCCGTGGGCGGCGCGCGCCGGCCAGCGGCTGATGGCCAGCATGAAGCCGAGCACCACTGCTCCCAGGACCACCCAGGGCAAAATGTGCAGGCCCTCTGCCCAGCGGGCGCCCTGAATGGACCATGTCAAATTGAGATATATCAACAGCAGAAGGACAAGGGACAGACGGTGTTCGCGCCAGCGCGCCAGCCCTTCCTCATCCGTCACGCGCCACCTCTCTCGCCGGCGCTATAACCCCAGCTCAATGCGGTTGCGGATATAATGCAGGAGATGCTCGCGGGTGATGATGCCCACCATGCGCTCCCCATCCACCACCGGGATCTGGTTGACGTTGGCCTCGTCCATGGTGCGCAGAATGTTCAGAGCGCTCTGATTGATATCCACCGACTTGATTTCGGACGAGGGAGTCATCACCTCAGAGACGTGCGTCTCCCGCCAACGCTCCTTCGGCACGTTCTTGATATGGTGCAGGGTCAGCAAGCCGGCCAAACGGTTGCCGCGCGAGATGAACAGACAGCGCTGGCCGGTGCCCAGCACAAACTCATCCACCACGGTCTGGAGGTCCGGGTCGTCCTCGATGGTTGGGCAGAGGGGACTCATGAGCTGGCGGGCGGTGACGCCGGCGAGCGCCTCCCGCAACAGCAACTGCTGATAGCTCTGCACGGCCGCATTATCCAGGAACCAGCCGATGAACACCAGCCATAACCCGCTCACCCAATCGCCCAGGAAGATGGCCACCAGGAACCCGCTGATGATCATCAGTGTGGCGATGACCCGCCCGATGATGGAGGCAATGCGGGTGGACTGCACGATATCGTTACTGCCCCACCAGATGAGGGAGCGCAGAACGCGCCCGCCGTCGAGGGGAAAGCCGGGGATCAGGTTGAACAGCCCCACCCACAAGTTAATGAGGGCCAGGGTACGCGCCAGGCCGGCCACGAAGGAGCGCGCCGGCGCCGCCAGCGCCACAATCCCCAGGAGCAGGGCCAGGAGCAGGGAAGAGGCGGGGCCGGCGGCCGCCATCAACAGTTCATGGCGCGCCTTTCTAGGCTCCTCGCGGATGTTCGCCACGCCGCCGAAGATAAACAGCGTGATGCTGTCCACCGGCACCCCCTGCGCCCGCGACACCAGGCTGTGGGAAAGCTCGTGGATCAACACCGAGGCGAACAACAGGAGCGCGGTCAGGAGGCCGGCCAGCCAGTAGGAGACCGCCGGCCAGCCCGGGTACTGGCGCGGATAATTCACCGTGGCGAACGAGACGGTGATCAGCGCCACGATAACGAACCACGTGTAGTGAATGAACAGCGGGATGCCGAACAGCTTCCCAACCCGTATGGAACCCCTCATGCCTTCCTCCCATCACACATCAAAAATGCCCGGCCGCGGTTCATCGAGCTGTCTCTCCACGATAAACACCGCCCCACATTCCTGACAGGTGGCTACGTGAAAACTTCGCCGCGTTTCCAGCGAACAGCGGAAATTCAGCTCCAGGAGGTGACTCCCACAGCGCGGACAGCCTTTGCGGCGCACTTCCCGCTCCACCCGCTTTTCCAGATCTTCCCAGGTCAGGGCCTCGCCGTTGGTCTCAAAGCGGAAGCCGCACTGCTGGCATATCACGAGGATGCGTGGGAGTCCGTTCTCCGTCTCCAATTGGACGCAGACCTCGAGCCGCATGGAGTAACAGCGGGGACAGCCCATTTGCCGCAAACGCTCTTCCACCTGCGCCAGGTTCGCCATGGTCCACCTCCTGGAGCCGGCCTGCCCCCTTGCAGTACCCTTTTCCGCAACAAACGCTTCGCTGTACTTCCAGCTTCCAACATGCCGGCGATGCTTCTACCTTTAGCATATCCCAAAACCCGCCGCTTGTCAATGGGGTGGCGGAAGAAGGTCGGAACGTTCTCTCCCGTTCATGTAATATGACGGCAGTTGACATTTTCGGCGACCTGTGATATATTATTAATACATTAGCCGAGGGGTGCCGATGATTGCCGGCACCCATAGGGACTCTCCCGATGATCTCACAGACAGAGCGAGCCTACAACATCCTGAAAGCCAAGATCGTCAGCCTGGAATATCCCCCGGGGAAAGTGCTCCGCGAGGCGGAGCTGATCCAGGAGTTGGGCATCGGCCGTACCCCCATTCGAGAGGCTCTGCAGCGTCTGGCGCGCGACGACCTGGTGGTGATCCAACCCCGGCGCGGGATGTACGTCTCGGAAATCAGCGTCACCGACCTCAAACAAATCTTCGAAGCTCGCATCCCCATAGAGACATGGGCCGCGCGGCTGGCGGCGGAGCGTATCACCGACGTCCAGCTCGCCGCCTTGGAAGATGCCATTCGTATGGCAGAGGATCGGCATTCCGCCGATTTTGTGGGCCGGCTCATGGAAAGCGACCGCTTGGTGCACAAGATCATCTCGGAGGCCACCAACAACAAGTTCCTGATCGACGGCGTGCGCTGGCTTTATGACCTGACGGCGCGCATCTGGCGTCTGGCGCCCAACCCGGCCGCCGGCGCCGATGAGATCCAGTCCCAGCACTGGGAACTGCTCAACGCCCTGCGCAAACGCGATCCCCATCTCGCATATCAGGTGATGGAACGGCACGTGTTGGACTTCTGGAGCCAGGTGCGGGCCCAGGTATAGCCGGCCGGCCCCGCAGGGCGGATTCGCGTGGATTGTGTAGTATATCACAGATATTTTTCTAGCACACTATTACTCGGCAGTACCCGGGCTTGCTCGGAGACCATTTCTGTTTGGAGGGAAGAGTGACCACGATCTTTTTCGCGACGGATGTCCATGGTTCTGACATTTGCTGGAAGAAATTCATCAACGCCGGCAAATTCTACAACGCGGACATCATCATCCTCGGCGGCGACATGACCGGCAAGGCCATCGTGCCCATCGTGCACCAGGGAGGAGACAAGTATATCGCCACGCTCCTGGAACAGCAGTTTGAGCTCCACGGCCAGGAGGAAGTGGAGCAGATGATCAAGCAGGTGAAAAGCCGCGGCTACTATCCCTACGTCACCAACCCCGATGAAATCCGCGAGCTGGAACAGCACCCCGAAAAGGTGGACGAGCTGTTCCACCAGGAAGTGCTCAAAACCGTCCAGGCCTGGATGGAATATGCCGACGAAAAGCTCGAGGGCACCGGCATCCGCTGTTACGTCGCCCCAGGCAACGACGACATGTTCGAGATTGACGATATCATCCGCGCCTCCAAGCACGTCCACCTGGCCGAGGGCGAGGTGATCCCGCTGGATGAGTATCACGAGATGGTCAGCTCCGGCTGGAGCAACATCACCCCCTGGCATACCTACCGCGAGGAAGAGGAGCCCAAGCTGAAGGAGCGCCTGGAGTCCATCGTCAAAAAGCTCAGCAAGCCGGAGACCGCCGTCTTCAACTTCCATGTGCCGCCCTACAACAGCAATCTGGACGAGGCGCCGGAACTGACCCCTGACCTGAAGCCCAAGCTGGGCGGTCGGGCGCTGGTCCCCGTTGGCAGTACCGCGGTGCGCGAAATTATCGAGAAATATCAGCCCCTGCTGGGACTGTTCGGGCATATCCATGAGGGGAAGGGCACGGCCCGCATCGGCCGCACGCTGTGCATCAACCCCGGCAGTATGTACGAGCAAGGCCGGCTCCTGGGCGCCGTTATCACCCTGAACAAGGGCAAGATCAAATCCTACTTGCTCACCACAGGTTGATGCCGGCGCATATTTCGAGGGTTCGGCGCGTGAGGATTATGCTATAATATGAGTGTGCTTTCTCCGGAAAGGAGGTGATGGCCCGCAGAATACCCTTGTTCGTCCGAACGGCAGTACCACGGTCTCTCATTCTTTCGTCATTCCACCACCCTAAGCAGGCTTCGGGAAGGAAAGGAGAGTCGGCAAAATGGAACGACAGCAATCGTCCACCCTGTTCGTCCGTGCTGCGACCGGCCTGGTGCGTGCCTGGTCCGTCACCGACGCGTTCATCTACGCCTTCTTCTCGATCAACCTCATCACCCTGGGGCTGTACATCTTCTCCCAGATGTACTACCTCGATGGCAACCTGATCGGTGCTTTGCTGGTTTCCGGGTTCTTCATCTCGTTCGAGTGTATCGTGTATGCGGCCCTGATCGCGGTGATGCCCCGTGCCGGCGGCGACTACGTCTGGCAGAGCCGCATCCTGGGCGGCGGCGTGGGCTTCATCCTGGCGGTCACCGGCTGGTGGTTCATCCTCTGGTACTGGGTGCCGCTCTACGCCGACATGCTGCGCTATGAGGTCATCACCCCACTGCTGGCCATCCTCGGCGCGCAGGGGCCGGCGCTGTGGTTCACCCAAACGCCTGAGGGTGGATTCATCAGCGTGGTGATCGTCTGTGCCTTCGTCTTCGTCTACATCGCCATGGGCATGCGCAACTATGCTCGTCTGCAGAAAGCCTGCTTCATCGGCGGCCTCATCGGCTTACTGCTGGTCTTCCTCCTCCTGCTGATCGGGAACCCGGCGGCGTTCAAGGCCAACCTGGAGGCGCAGATCCCGCAGTTATTCGGTGCCCCGGGCGACGGCCTGTATGAAGCCACCCTGGCCGCCGGCGAAGAGGCCGGCACTGCCCAAACCTGGGGCGGCGGTTGGGCGCTGGCACCCATCTTCCTGGCCATCCCCTACATGGTCTTCTTCAACCTGTGGCCGAACTGGGGTGCCACCCTCTACGGTGAAGTGCGCGGCGCCACCGACTTCAAGCGCAACTTCTACGGCATGTGGTACGCCCTCATCGCCACCACCGCCCTGGGCATCGTGCTCTTCGTGCTCATCAACAAGACCATCACCTGGGACTTCTACATGAAGGCCAACGGCGCCTTCTGGAACTACATGTGGGGCTACACCGAAACCCCGCCGCCCATCCCGGTCTGGCCCTATCCTGCCCTCTTCGCCGCCATGCTGACCAACAGCCGCGTCATCCAGTTCATCGTCATCCTGCTGATGAGCCTGTGGTTCTTCGGCTGGTCGGGCACGGTCTTCCTGAGCTCCACCCGCGTCATCTTCGCCGCGGCCTTTGACCGCCTTCTGCCGGAATGGGTGGCGGACATTCACCCGCGCTTCCGCACGCCCATCAATGCCTTGCTCTTGATGGTGATCCCATCCCTTATCGTGGGCGCGCTGTACTCCTGGAACATCTTCAACTTCCAGACGCTGACGCTGTGCTCCACGGAGGTTATCGCCATCACCTACCTGGGCAGTACCATCGCCGCTATTGTCCTGCCGTACCGCAAGCCGGAACTGTACAACGCCTCGCCGATCGCCAAGTACAAGATCGCCGGCATCCCGCTCATCACCGTCGCCGGCATCATCTTCCTGGGCTTCGAGCTGTTCCTGCTCTATGAGTGGATCTTCGACCCGCTCGGGCTGTACGGCATCAGCTACCGCAACACCAGCTCGGTTGTCTTCATGCTGGGCATGTACGCGCTGGCGGCCATCCTGTTCTTCGGCTTCAAGGCGTACCGCAAGCGGCAGGGCATTGATATCGACAAGGTGTACGAGGAAATTCCGGTTGAATAAGCGCCGGTTGGATCGGAGCTGGGGGCCTATGCCCCCAGCTCCCCCTACCAATGTCTTCTCCGTGAAGGGGAAATAGGGTTGGACGACAACCATGGCTCCTACGTTAGATGATGTAAAAGATGAAGCACTGCGGCTTATCGAGGCCGCGCAGAAAGAGGGAATCTTCATCCGGCTGATCGGAGGGCTGGCGGTCTGGCTCCACTGCCCCAGCTCCGTCGCCGGCCCGCTGGCGCGCAAATACAAGGACGCGGACTTCGTCACCAACAAAGAGGGAAGCATCCGCTTGCCCGATTTCTTCGAACGCAT
>JACIWP010000081.1 GCA_014360855.1 Anaerolineae bacterium | reverse complement strand
GTTTCCCCCTTTGCCAGGTCAAAGCTGACGCCGTTGACGGCATGGACAACGCCGTCCACCGTGTAAAAGCGAGTTTTCAGGTCCCGTACTTCCAGGATGATCGCCATTTGCCAAGCCCCTTATTTCCGTGCGCGGCGCAGACGGGGGTCCAGCACATCGCGCAGCCAGTCTCCAAGGAGGTTCATTCCCAGGGAAGTGATCATAATAGCGAAGCCAGGGAAGGTTGCAATCCAAGGGTAGCTGGTGAGATACTGCCGGCCGGCCGCCAACATGTTGCCCCAACTGGGAACGGTCGGCGGCACGCTCAATCCGAGAAATCCGAGGCCCGCTTCGTAGAAAATCATCGCCGACATCTCAAAGGTGGCAAGGGTGATCAAGGGACCGATCAGATTGGGCATAATGTGGTCAAAGACAATGCGGACCCAACTTGCGCCGGCGCAGCGCGCGGATTCCACATAACCGGATTCTCGGATCTTCAACACCTCCCCGCGCGTGACCCGTGCGAAAATGGGCGCATCCGTGATACCGAATATCAGGATGACGTTCAGCAGGCTTCGGCCAAAGATAGCCGCAATAAATACCACAAAGAGCAGGTACGGCAAGGATAGAACAAGGTTCACCGTGTTCGTGATGACAGAGTCCACCCTGCCGCCCAAATAGCCGGCGATGGCCCCGATGATCATCCCCAGGGTAGCCGCGATCAAGACACCGAAGAACCCCACCGTGAGAGAGACCCGCGATCCGTAAATGATGCGGCTGAAAATGTCCCGGCCCAGGGTATCGGTCCCCAGCGGGTGTTCCCAGCTTCCCCCAACGCTCCAGGCCGGCGGCATCTTACTGTCTTCCATAATCTGTTCTAGGGGGTCATGTGGAGCAATCCAAGGCGCGAAGGCGGCGGAAAATACCACCAGCAGGAACAGGAATAAGCCCAGCATCCCTCCTTTATCGCGCCACAACAGGCGGCCAATAAAGGCCAGACGATCCCACCACGTTTTCTGGATATCCAGCAGACTGTCAGCCGGACGAGGACTGGTTTCAGAGGCCATAGCGAATCCTCGGGTCAATAATCGCATACACGAGGTCAGTGAGCAGGTTCAATGCGATCACCACCGTGCTGGTGAAAATGGCGATAGCCTGCACAAGCGGAAAATCGCGCCATCCGATTGCCAACTGGAGCAACTGCCCCATGCCTGGCCAGGCGAAAATGGTCTCGATATAAATCGAGCCGCCCAGCATATATCCGAACTGCACGCCGATCACACTGATGATGGGAATGGAGGCATTGCGCAGGATGTGCTTCAGGTAAATGACAGGGGGTTCCAGGCCCTTGCTGTACGCGGTCCGGACGAAGTCCTCACTGCGGATTTCCAGCACGGTAGACCGGGTGAGACGAACGATCTGTCCCATCACGGGAAGGCCGAGCACAAACGCCGGCATAATCACCGAGTTCCACGCACCTCGCCCAAAGGTCGGGAACCAGCGCAGGCGAACGCCGAAGAAGAGGATCATCAGCATTGCCAGCCAGAAGTTCGGGATGCTTTGCCCCAGCAAAGCCAGCAAGCGAGCCAGAGAGTCTACCGCACTCCCCGGTTTCAACCCTCCTATCATGCCGATCGGCACGCCAATCAGCACCGCGAAGAGCAGTCCCGTCGCAGCCAGTTCAACGGTGGCCGGCAGTCGCTGGGTCACGAGCGTCATCGCCGGCGTCCTGAAATGCAGGGACTCGCCGAAATCCCCGACCACTGCCTTGCTGAGAAAATCAACAAACTGGACAATGATCGGGCGGTTAAACCCCATTCGTTCCCGAAATGCTTCAATTTCCGCGGCGCTGGCCTCGCGCGGCAGCATCAGTGCCGCCGGGTCCCCCGTCACGCGCAGCATCATGAACACCAGCAGCAATACGCCGAACATGAGAGCCAGCGATTGGCCCAGGCGTATGAAAAAATAGCGAAGCATTTCTCCTCCGGTTCGTAACAATGTAAAAGGGACAGGGGGCGGCCCGGGAGGGCCTGACAGGTTCTCCCGGGCCGCCGGCAACGCCGCGCATCATTCAGGCATAGCCAGCCAAACCTTGTTCAGATAGCACATCTCGGACGCGCGCGGATGGTAATCCATGACCCGGTCGCGCATCGCCTCAAAGGTGTAGGGTTCGTACAGGTAGATGAACGGCGGGTTCTCCTGCATGTAGACCTGGAGTTCTTCATAGAGCGCCTTGCGCTTGGCCTGATCAACTTCCTTGGAGATGGCATCGAGCAGTTCGTCAATCTTTGGATCAGACCAAGAGGAGTACGGCGCATCCCATCCGCCCAGGGCACCTTTCAGGCGGTTGTACGCCTCGCCGCTTTCATCGGCCCAGCTATCGCCAAAGAGCGGCGGCAATTCTTTCTTGGCCTCCAGATCCCAGTAATGGGCGGATTCCATGAACTCCAGGTTCACCTTGATGCCGACTTTCCCAAGATAGCCGGCAACGGCCTGACACACCTCCTCAAAGTGGGAGTATGCGCCGGTGGGACAGGCCATGTCGATTTCGAAGCCGTTGGGATAGCCGGCCTCGGCCAGCAACTGCTTGGCTTTCTCCGGGTCATACGGGAATGGCTTGACCACACCGTACCCAAGCTCAGAGCTGGCTACAAAGCCTGCCGCACGCTTCCCTGCCCCGCCAAACAGCGACTTCAAAATGGCATCCACGTCCACGGCATAGTTCATCGCCTGGCGAACCTTGGCATCCTCCGTCGGCAGTCCTTTCCCGGTGGTCAGGTTGTTGAACGCAATGTAGAAGATGCGGGCCACAGGGTACTGGATCACCTTGACACCCGGCACACTGAGCAGTTGATCGGCTTCCTCAGCGGTTAAGCGCTTGGTCAGGTCGATCTCATCCGCGGTCAGTGCGGCGACGCGCGTAGAGGACTCCGTGATAAAGCGGAAGATCACCTTCTCCACGCGCGGCTGGCCCTCACGCCAGTAGTTCGGGTTGGCCTGGTACGTAATGTGATCGCCCTTCACCCACTCGACGAACATGAAGGGGCCGGTGCCAATGGGGTGCTTCTGGAAACCATCGAGACCGACCTCTTCCATGTACTCATTGGGGATAATGGACCAGAAATCGTGCATGGTGACGAGCAGGAGGGGCTTAGGACCATCGGTGGTCACCCGCACGGTGTAATCGTCAATTTTCTCCACCGATTTGGCGATGGAATAGCGGTCGGGCCAGGCGGAACCCTCTCCCATGCCGTACTTCCACGTGGCGATCACATCATCGGCGGTGAAGGGCTCGCCGTTGTGGAAGGTGACGCCTTTCCGGAGATGGAAGATGTACTCTGTGCCGTCTTTGGAGACTTCCCAGCTCTCGGCCAACGCCGGCACAATCGTGCCATCATCGTCCTGGAAGACCAGCGGATCGTACAACTGGGAGGCCGCAATGTCTGCGTTCTTGTCCGCCGTAGCGGGGATGTAGAGCGAGTTCGGCTCCCCAGACAGAGCGAACCGCAGGGTGCCCTTCGGCTGCGGCTTGCCAGGGGTCGGGGTGACCACCACCTGTTTCTCGACCACAACCGTCTTCTCGACCGGCTTTTCCACGACCACCGTCTCTTTGACGACTTTTTCGACGACCTGTGGTGTAGGTGCCGGCGCACAGCCCACCACAATCATGCTCACCGCAAGAACGACCGCGAGCAGACCGAGCAACTTCGCTTTCATAGTTCTTCCCTCCTCGTACATCTCCATTTGATTGGGATCGAGTAATTTGACTTCGACTTGTCAGCGACTCCATACTCGCTGGAAACAGGTAGACCTGGATGGGTCGTGCATCACCTCCTTTCCATGATGAATGCGTATACGCGCCTGCTCCACCATGTGCCAGACCAAGGCCTGTCCGGCTAGGCGATCCGCACTCCCTGCTGGACGAGGGCGGCTTGCAAACCGGCGATATCAATCTGGCTGGGCGGAACGCCGGCCTTGAGGGAAACCGCCGCGGCGACGCCGGCGCCCTGGCCGGTGACGGTACAGCACATCATGTTGCGCGTCGCGGCGTGAGCAATCTTATCGCCGGCGACACACCGCCCTGCCACCAGCAGGTTCTCCACACCCGTAGGAAGGAGAATCCCATATGGGACTTGGAAATAGCGTCCGGTGGTCGGTAAGATCAATATCCCATACCCATCGATGAACTCAGGGAAGATGCCGATCGCGTCCGGAAATCTGGCCTGATTGCGGACATCCTCCTCGGTCAGGTTGTAACGGCCGATGATCTTGCGGGTGTCCCGCACACCCAGCGTCATGCCGAAGTTTCGCAGACGTGCCTTCTGGAACCCCGGCACATATTTGCGCAAAGCCTCGATCGCTAAGAGGGCCTGACGCCGGCCTTCCATTTCCGCCCGGGTGAGGTCCCATACGTCTGTCCCATCCACACCGGGTATATAGACCAGGTTCAACCCCAGCGCTTCGCCGGCCTCGGTAATGGTGCTCCACGTTCCCCCAATGGTGTCCAGCTCGGGGGGAATCACGCCATCGCGGCGCGCTTGCAGAAATGGCTCAAACAGGGCTGGGCTGAAAAGATGATCCTCTTTGCCGCTCGTCACCACCCCCCACTGCTGTTGCCAGTCCCCATATGTGGGATGAGTCTGGCGGACGTACTCCAGAAATTGCTCACGATCGACCCCGGAGCAGGAAAACATCACGGTGACGCCCATCATCTGCTCCCGAGGGAGTTTGCGGCAGGGCGCGCCGGCGCGAAAGGCAATGTCCGCGTCTCCCGTAGCATCAATAACACGCTGGGCAAGAATGGCCGCGCGTCCCGATTTGCTTTCGGTGATGACCCCTTTAATGACATTCCCTTCCATCACTACGTCAACCGCCAGGCAGTGCAGAAGGGGACGAACGCCGGCCTCCTGTATCATTTGGTCGGCAACACACTTGAAGAGTTCCGTGTCCAGTGCCTGGCTGTCTGACTGGGGTTCCGGCCGGCTCGCGCCCATCTGGAAGGCTCGCTCTTCAAACTCGCGCCCGATGCCCTCCACATCAACGGTGCCGGCATGTCGATACCAGGCAATGCTTTCCACCCCAACCTGGGTGATCACCCCACCGAAACATCCGTATCGTTCCAATAAGATCACGTCCACGCCGGCGCGTGCCGCGCTGATGGCGGCCGCCAGGCCGCCCGGCCCACTGCCCACGACCAAAACATCCGTTTCTGCCAGGACCGGTATTTCCCGGCTCGCTTCCCGTATTTGACGCATTTTCGGTGTCGCTCACCCTGTTGCGATCTTCAGACCGGCACGGCGCCGTGTTCCACTGTCAACGCCACGATATCTCTTGCTGGAATATCCCTGGATGGGACCCCTCGCTGGACCGCGAGGGCCGCGGCCGCTCCCATGGCCTGGCCCATGGCCATACAGGTGCACTGGGCACGGATGCCGGCCAGGGCCCACCGATCTGCGGACACAATACGGCCGGCGACGGTGATGCGTGAACTCCCCCGGGGAATCAACGCTCGAAAAGGAACCTTCGGCACCATCTCCCGGGATTCATGGAAAATGACATCACAACCCTGCTCGCTGTGCATGTCAATATAATTGAAGGCATTGCAAATAGTATCGTCATAACTGCGGGCTTGCAGGAAATCATCCCGGGTGATCGTACATTCGCCGACGACGCGATAGGTCTCCCGAGAAACCGCGCGATATGCCAGCGCCTTTACCACCACGCGTTCACAACCCGGCATCCACTCCCGCAAAAACTTGTACATCCGCAGCATGCGAGCCCTGCCCTCAATGTTTGCCCGGGTCTGTCCCTCCGCATCAGAGGTATCGGCATCGTACACATGGGTGCATTCGTGTCCGCCCTGGGTGAGATAGAACATAAACGGCGCCCAGTTAGGGAACGCATAATCCCCTTGCTGGATAATGCCGCCGGCCAGAGCTTCCTCGAAGAGGACCTGGGCCTCTTTTTCCCAAACCTGCTCGTACTCGATGCCCTCGATCTTGTAGGAATATGCGCCCGGCTGACGTTCGGGGCCTTTGTCCACGGGCAGTCCCAGGATACGCACCACATCCGCGTCCCCGGTGCAGTCAATGATCTCCTTACAGCGAGTAATGCGTTGAATGCCGCGTCCGAGAGAAATGACTTCCCATTCATCGCCAACGGCGCGGACATCCGCGACGAATTCGTGATAGTGAAGGATAACGCCGGCCTTACTGGCCTCCTCTTCCACCAGCGCCGCATAGATGGGGACATTGATATAGTTGTAAAATCCAGGTGTCTCGACAGGACGACGCTTGCGGTGATCGGGAATTGGCAGACCCTCTATCTGCTTGGATTTGCAAAAGAGCTCCCATGGGATCCCAGACACAACCTGGCCGGCGGGACCGAAGAAGAAACACGGGGTGTAAATGCCGCCTACTGTCATGGTGCCGCCCAGCATGGAGTCGGCCTCAATCACGGAGGTGAGAGCGCCTGCACGAGCTGCTTGGATAGCCGCGATGTGGCCGGCTGTACCTCCACCAGCAACCAGCACATCCACGCGCCCCTTCACCTCGCGCATTCAGCCGTCCCCTCCCATACCGGGTTTCCCCACTAAGACAGCTTGTCCGCAGACAAAATATCTCTCTTTCCACGGCTAATACATCTGTAGTATATCACACTGGGGGGGGGATGTCAAGTTAGCTCGTACTGGCGGCAGAAAGGTGGTATCAGGTTGCGCGGCTTTGCCCGGCCGGCCCTCCTGTGCTACAATGCAAAATACATTTCGGGGTAAGGAGATTACTGCCATGCGGCAGGTCCTGAAAACCGCGGCCATCGTCCTGTTATGTCTGCTGGCCGTGGCGGCGGCCTTCTCCGCCGGCTTCGCCACCCATATGGTCCTGGCCGAAAGCCGCGCCGCCCCCCATACGCCCAGCCAGCAAATCGTCCTGCTGGACCCCACCCAACCGGACGAGGAAGAGGCCGGCGCGTTCGCCGTCTTCTGGGAGGCCTGGCACCTCGTCAAACAGCATTTTCTGGGCGATCTGCCCGCCCCTCAGCAGGTGGCATACGGTGCGCTCAAGGGTGCCCTCCAGGAACTGCACGACCCCTACACCATTTTCGTGGAGCCGGCCAATCGCGAGCTGGAGCGGGATGAACACCGCGGCCGCTTCGGCGGCATCGGCGTCTGGCTCTACCAGCGCGAGACGGACCGCCGCTTCGTCCTGAAGCCCCAACCTGATGGGCCGGCGGCCAACGCCGGCGTCCTGGAAGGCGATGTGCTCGTCCAGGTGGACGATGTGGTGCTCAGCGAGACAATGACCGTGGACCAGGTCGCGGCGCTGGTGCGCGGGCCGGTGAGCACACCGGTGCGGATCGTGGTAGAGCGCGAGGGCCGGCGGCTCAGCTTCACCATCACCCGCCAGGAGTATCAGACGCCGTCGGTGGAGTGGCGCATGCTGGACGACCAGGCGCCGCACGTGGGCTACCTGCGCATCACCATGTTCACCGAGCGCACAGGAGCGGAGGTGCAGTCCGCCCTGCAGGAAATGCGCGCCCGGGGTATGGAGAAACTGGTGCTCGACCTGCGGGATAATCCCGGCGGCCTGCTGGAGTCCGCCCTGGACGTCGCCAGCCAGTTCCTCCGGGAGGGGGTGCTCATGTATGAGGTCCGCCGCGGCGGCGAGGAGAAAAGCTACCCCGTGCGCCAGGGCAGGACAGCCGGCGACATCCCCATGGTGGTGCTGGTGAACGGAGGGACCGCCAGTGCGGCGGAGATCGTCGCCGGCGCCCTGCATGACCATCAGCGCGCCCAGCTCTTGGGCGAAAAGACGTACGGCAAAGGCTCGGTGCAGTTGGTGTTCGACCTGTCGGACGGGTCATCCATCCATATCACCGTCGCACGCTGGCTGAGACCCTCCCGTGTGCCGATTGACGGGACCGGCATTGAGCCGGACCGTGTGGTCGTCCTGACCGAGGAACAGCGCCAGCAGGGTGTGGATGCACTCCTGAACGCCGGCGTGGCGGCGTTGATCGCACAGGCGCCTTGATATTTCCCATGCGCGAGGTGTGATACCTATGGATCGTGGGCTGAAAGCATTCGTGATTATCATCTTGGAACTGGTCCTGCTGGCCTCGGTGTTCATGGCCGGCCTCGCCGCCGGCCACTTCTCGAGCCGGCTGGCCGTCTCCCCTACCCCGACGCCGCCGGCCAACGTGCAGGAGGAGCGCCAGAAGGCCTTTCAGCTCTTCTGGGAGGCCTGGGATATCCTGGAGCAAAACTTCTACGGCGACCTGCCCGACCTACAGCAGGCGGCCCGGGATGCCGTCAAAGGGGTGCTCCAGCGCCTCAACGACCCTTACACGGTCCTGCTGGACCCTGAGCTGGCCCGCATCGTGAGCGAGGATATCTCCGGGCAGTTCGAGGGCATTGGCGCGACCGTGCGGACGGATGAGAACGGCTTCCTGATCATTGTGGAACCGATTGAGAACAGCCCGGCCAGCCGTGCCGGCCTGCGCCCTGGGGACATCGTCCTGGAAGTGGACGGCGAGAGCATCCAGGGCTGGAGCACCACCGAGGCTGTGGCCAAAATTCGCGGCCCGCGCGGCACCAAAGTGAAACTTCTCATCTATCGCCCCAGCACACAGGAGCAATTTACCGTGGAAATCACGCGCGAGCGCATCGACATCCCCACAGTCGAGACCCGCTGGCTCGAGGATGAGACCATCTTCTACCTGCGCCTGCGGGAGTTCAATTCCCTGGCAGATGATAAGGTGCGCGAGGCGCTGAAAGAGATGCAGAGACACGGCGCAAAGGGATTGATACTCGACCTGCGCGGCAATCCAGGCGGACTGCTCGACGTGGCGGTATCGGTGGCCAGTGAATTCGTCGGACAAGGCATTATCACGGAGGAGCGGACCAAAGATGGCACAACCAAACAGTATCCGGCCCTCGCCGGCGGCCTGGCCACCGATCCATCCCTGCCCATGGTGGTGCTGGTGAATCAGGCCAGCGCCAGCGCCTCGGAGATCGTCGCCGGCGCCATCCAGGACACCGGGCGCGGCCTCCTCGTCGGCACACGCACCTTTGGCAAGGGCGCCATCCAGCAGGTGCACCAGCTTTCCGATGGCTCCCAGCTCCGCGTCACCATCGCGCACTGGTTCACGCCCAAGGGGCGCGATATCCACAAGAACGGGCTGGAGCCGGACGTGCCGGTCGAGCTGTCCTGGGAGGAGTATCAGGCCGGCCGCGATACCCAGCTCGAAAAAGCGCTGGAGGTCCTGAAAGAACGCATCGGTGGGAGCGCCGGCAGTGTGCTGTTCCTGCCGGCGGCGGTATATGTCCATTTCCCATCGTGAGATATGGTCGAACGAGGGTTATTATGACGAAGGATAAAGAGGCCATCCGGGTGATCGCCACCAACCGCAAGGCCTATCATGACTATCATCTGGAGCAGACCTTTGAGGCCGGCATCGCGCTGACCGGCTCGGAGATCAAATCGGTGCGAGCCGGCCGCGTCAACCTGCGCGACAGCTTTGTCCTCATCCGCAACGGGGAAGCCTGGTTGGTGGATGCGCATATCGCCCAGTACGAACAGGCATCGCGCGACAATCATGAGCCTAAGCGCGATCGCAAGCTCCTCCTGCATAAGCAGGAAATCGCGCGCCTGGCCAGCCGCGTCCAGGAAAAGGGCTATACCATCGTGCCACTGCGCATGTACCTGAAGGGCAATCTCGCTAAGGTGGAGATTGCCCTGGCACGCGGCAAGCGCCTGTACGATAAGCGGGAGGCCATTGCCCAACGCGACAGCGAGCGCGAGATGGAGCGGGAATGGCGGGAGGCCACCCGTCGGCGGGATTGGTAAACGGAGGGGGCCATGCCGGCGCGCATCCCGGGGCGCGAGTGCGTCCCCATACGGTCTATCCGCATGCTCAATCAGATGCCCGATGCGGAGAAGCATGCCATCCTGCGCCGGCTCATCCCCTCCATGCTCCTGCGAGATTTCGGCGTTGACCCCATCCGGTTAGTGGATGCGCAGGGCCGGCCGGCGGTGGAATTCGAGACGATTCCGGGCACGGCGTATTTTATCATCCGCGTGCGCCCGGTCCCCGAAGAACCCGACTGTGCCCTCTACCTCCAACTGGCGGATACCCAATTCTCCCAGTTGGAGCTTCTGCTGGTGATCCTCAATAACCTGCGTTCCGAGCGGTTCCATGTGGACCGGGATGAGCATGGCAATCCCACGCAGTTCGGCACTCTGGCGCGCAACATCCCCGAAGAAATCCGGGCCATGAAGGCCGGCCTGGCTCCCGGCCAGGTGCGCCGCGGCGTGGGCCTCCTGCGCGAGGTCCTCTTCCTGATAGAGGATTTCACCGCCGCCCTGGGACACGATACCTTCTTCCTCACCCCGCTGGCGTATCATACCGCGGTGCTGTTCGAGCGCTATGGATGCGGCTATGTCCAGGGCCGGGTCAAAATGGAGTGGATCGATCGGGAGTTCCGCCCCGGCGGCGAGCTGTGGGAGCGGCTGGACCGTTCCTCGCCCTTCCGTCAGCCGGAGCTGGCGCACAGCGTGCGGGGGCGCAGTTGGGCCATTCATGACGGCATTCTGGGGGAGCCGTGGAACGGCGTGCGGATGTACAAGCGGGTCGGATATGACGCCGGCATCCGCACCGTCTCCCCCGATATTTTCTGGTGAAAGTCTACGAGCGCATATACGGCGCGAAGCGGCCGGCCAGGTCCACCGGCAACTGCCCCACGATCTCCACGCCCTCTGGCGTATGCTCTTCCTTCTCAATGGACCCGAAGCGGTGGAACAAGGAGACCAGCTCGCCGGCGCTGAACGGGATGCGCACCACCACGTCAATCATCTGCTGGGTCAGCGTGCGGTCCACCAGCTCCAGCAGTCGGTCCACCCCCTCCCCCGTCAGCGCGGAGATGCCGACGCTGTTGGGGAACTGCTTCAGCATCTCCTGTACCGCCGCCGGCGATTCCAGCTTGTCAATCTTATTCAGCGCAGTGATAATAGGGATGTGATCCGCCCCCACCTCTTTGAGCACTTTGGCCACGGCGCGGCACTGTCCCAGCACCGCCGGCGAAGTTATGTCAACCACATGGATGAGCAAATCCGCCTCGCTGATTTCCTCAAGCGTGGCGCGGAACGCCGCCACCAGCATCGTCGGGAGTTTATGGATGAAGCCGACGGTATCGGTGAAGAGCACCTCCCTACCCCCGGGCAGTTTCACCCGCCGGGTGGTGGGATCGAGCGTGGCGAAGAGCTTATCCTCCACCAGGACGCCGGCGCCGCTGAGAGTATTGAGCAAAGTGGATTTGCCGGCGTTCGTGTAACCCACCAGCGCGACCGTCGGGATCGCGGCCTCACGCCGGCGCTGGCGGTAACGCTGGCGATGCTCGCGCACCTCTTCCAGCTCTTTGCGCAACTGCGTGATGCGCTTGCGGATGAGCCGGCGGTCCGACTCGAGCTGGGTCTCGCCAGGGCCGCGCAGGCCAACTCCACCCACACCCTGTCGGGAGAGGTGCGTCCACTGCCGCGTCAGGCGCGGCAGGCGGTATTCATACTGCGCCAACTCGACCTGCAGGGCTCCCTCGCGCGTGCGCGCGTGTTTGGCGAAAATATCCAGGATGAGAGCGGTGCGGTCTATGATACGCACATTGAGGGCTTCTTCGAGGTTGCGCTGTTGTGTGGGGGACAGGTCCACGTCGAAAACAACGATGTCCACGTCCTGGGTGGCGATGATTTCCTGAATCTCCTCGACCTTGCCCTGGCCGATATAGGTGGCGGGGTGGATGCTTTCCAGCGCCTGAGTGACGCGCCCCACGACTTCCAGGCCGG